>CAZNLG010000036.1:0-5819 GCA_964573765.1 uncultured Candidatus Bathyarchaeia archaeon
ATATACACTATGGGTAACTTCCAAACCGAAGCAAGATTTATGGCTTCATGAAAAACTCCTTGGTTAGATGCTCCTTCACCAAAAAAGGAAACAACAACTTGATTTGTTTTCTTAAGTTTTATCGCCAAAGCAACACCGGTTGCTACTGGAAGCTGTGCTGCCACACAACCATACAAAGGTAAGATTCCCTTGTTAAGGTCTGAAAGATATAAACCTGCTTTTCCGCTACAAGACCCACCCTTCCTACCCAGCAATTCTGCTAAAAGTAGTTTTAGACTTCCACCTTTAGCTATCCAATGTCCGTCTCCACGATGGGTAATTGATACATAATCGTCATTCCTAAGTAAACTGCAAACACCAACAGCTACAGCTTCTTGTCCTACACATAAACTACGATAAGCCAAAAGCCTATATTTTTCCGCTAGTTTTTCTATGGATTCTTCAAAACATCTTATCAACAACATTTTACGGTACATTTCCAAAAGTTTTTCATGTTTAATTTTCATAAGCCCTCTAAAAACAGTGGTTCACCTAAACATATTAAAGTTGACTAAAAATTGTTCAGAAAGCTTAAAAAAGGAAATATTTTTTTGTAAGGTTTAACCTAAAAAACGTTATTTCTTCAAAACATAGAGGTAGATTGTATGTTGTCCTAAGTTTTCGACCTTTACAGGTTTCCATCCTAGAATTTCGTAGTCATGGGAAACTATTCTTGCCCCTTCCTTAAGTTCTTTCTCAAGTTTTGGTTTTAACCGTTCGTTTGCTGAAGTCGTTAGGAAAAGAGTTACCACATCAGCTTCTTGAATGGGGACGTTGTAAAAATCCCCGTGAATAATGGTGACGTATTTCTCCAAACCAAGTTTTTTTACTTCTTCCCTAGAGTTTTTAACAAGGTCTTCTCTGACTTCTACACCCACCGCTTTTTTTACCCCGAACTTTTTGACAGCAGTGATTAAAATTCGACCATCTCCAGAACCTAGGTCGTAAAGTGCATCTTTTTCGCTGACTTCAGCCATCTCAAGCATTTTTTCCACAACTTCGGGTGGTGAAGATATATATGGGACGTAGGTCATTTTGACAGTAAACCCTCCCTAACTGAGAAAAAGAGGGAGATATAAAAATCTATTTTTGTTTTGAAGCTACAGAAACGATATAAGCAAGTGTGTCTTTTCTTTTGGTATGATAAGTGAAAGTAAACTAGAGCGTACTGTTGCCCCCTTCTACTGTAGGTTGGCTTTAACATTATGTCAACGTGCTAGGGAGCTTTTGTATGATGACTCAAAACACAGTAAAGCTTCAGAGATATGTAAGTTTATATCTACCCTCTGTAGTAAGAATAACTACGACCAGTGTTTGGAAGAATCAAAGTTGTGTGCAAAAGTTTCTGAACTTTGTCTTTACCCTGAAAAACTTAGTGAAGCAAGAAGTCTTTGCGAAAAAGCAAGAAAATTATGTCCAAAAAGTTTTACTGTGAGGGCTGGTTGATATAAAATGTCTATGTGGACAAAAATATATGTCTTGGAAGAACCTAACCTTGAAAAACCCGTACTGGTTCAGGGTCTTCCGGGTTTAGGTTTTGTTGGAAAGTTAACCGTAACGTATCTTATTGACGAATTTAAACTTAAACCGTTTGCAAGACTCCTTTCAACCCATCTTATGTTGCTTGATGGAAGTACAGGTATTCATATAAATGCTGATGGAACTTTCTTCCTTCCAAAACTTGAATTTTATGCGTACAACCAAACAAAACCCAACATAATATTCTTGACAGGGGATACTCAACCAACCGTTTATGGTCAATATGAAGTTGCTGAATGTGTCCTTAACTTTGTCCAAAAATATGGATGTGAAAGAATCATAGCCGTTGGAGGATTTCAAACACCATTTGAACGTGAACTTGGTCGTGTATACGGAGTTTTTAATAAACCCTTTTTGGAAAATGAGCTAAAAAGTTTAGGTGTTAACATTACAAGAAGTGGGTCTGTTACAGGTGCATGTGGAATAATCCTTGGTCTTGGAGACCAAAGAAACCTTGAATCTTTGGGATTACTTGGGGCAACAAGAGGAGAATATCCAGACATGGAAGCAGCAAAAAGTGTTCTTAAAGTTTTATCCAAAATTTTAGGCTTAGAAATAAATCTAACAAGACTGGACAGAGAGATAGAAGAAATGAAAAGGAGACTTGAAAATCTACACAGGATTCAAGCAGAAGCCATAGGCGAAATTAGAAAAGAATTTAAGAGGGGAGGCTCACCGTTCTACGTTTAAACATTCTATTCAGGTTGGTCTTGTTCTTCCTTTGGTTTAACTATTAAAACAGGGCCTTCTTTCCCCACAATAACAACCTTTTGTTTTTCTTTGACTGTTTTTTCTGACCTTGCTTTCCAATATTCACCCTTATAAATCACAAATCCTTCCTTTTTAGATGTTATTTCTTCAACAGCTTCAGCTTCATCTCCAATCATCCGACCTAAAAAGGGGGGTCTTTTTCTAACCTTAATTATCTTGCAAGCTGCAAAAACAAAGAATCCTCCTATAGTAAGTGGAACCACTAAACTTACTATGTACAACGTGTTTAACCATTCTGGAGAAACAATCCATTGTCTGGGGAATAACAATAAACTTCCCAGAAGAGTGCTAACAAGACCTGCACCACCGATTATACCAAATCCCGGTGTAAAGATTTCGTAGAGTAAAAGAGCAGCCCCCAAACCTATAAGGATAAGTGCCCCTACGTTGATGTCTTTTATCATTCCAATACCTATCAAACCAAGCAAAAGAAGGATCCCACCTACGATTTCTCCTCCTACTCCAGGTGAAGTTAAACCAAGAATTAGCGTGTAAAGTCCAATCATAAGCATAAATAAGGCTATGGTTGGTTCAGAAATAGTTTTTAAGATCAGTATTCGTAAACTGGGAGACCATTCAACAATTGTTGCATCTTTACTTTTGATTGTAAAGTTACCTGAAGTCGTGGTAACAGTTAATCCGTCAATTTGTTTTTTTAAGTCTTCCAAGGAAGAAGCAGTAACTTCAATAACTCCGTATTTTTTTGCTTCTTCTTCGTTCAGGTTTAAATTTTCCTTAATAAAAAGTTTAGCTGTAGTTTCATTTCTTCCATGCATTCTAGCTCTTTCAACAAGAAAAGCTGTTAAAGCATTGATCAATTTTGTATCGTTTACTGGTTGACTACCAGTTGGTGAAAGTGTAACTGGTTGAGCTGACCCTATAAGAGTATGAGGAGCCATAGCTGCAACATGTGTTGAAAGTAAAATATAAGTTCCGGCAGACCAAGCTGTTGCTCCTGCCGGGTAAACATAACCAATAATTGGAACCTTGGAATTTTCAATAAGTTTTATTATTTCAAATGTTGAATCAAGGCTTCCACCTGGTGTATCCAACACCAATATCAACGGTTGAGCATTTTTCTCAGCATATTGTAAAGCTTCGTTTAGAAGCTCAACGGACATCGTGGAAATACTTCCTTCAAATTTTACGACAACTAACTGATTTTGGGAAGAAGCATAAACAATTCCGGAAAAAACGACTTGAAAACAAAAAAGAATGATTAGAATGGATAGGATATAGCTTGGTTTATTCAAGGTTAGGATTCGCCAGGTTTATTGTTGTTTTTCTGACTTTTTTGTTCACTTTTCATAATTCCGAGCATAGTTGCTAAGTCTTGACTTGAAGCTGCTGGAGTTACAACAATCATGTTCTTTTCTCTTGCAATTTCTGTCAAAGTTTGAAGTTCCCTAAGTTTCATTCCCATAGGGTTTTTCTGATACATTTCTGCTGCTTGAGCCATCTTGGCTGCTGCCTGAAATTCTCCTTCAGCCATTATGATCCTTGAACGTCTTTCCCTTTCAGCTTCAGCCTGTTTTGCGATAGCTCTTTGCATCTCAAATGGAAGTGAAACATCTTTTATGGCTACTTGAACAACTTTTACGCCCCAAGGGTCTGTTGCTGTATCTATGATTTCTGTTAAACGTTTTCCCAACTCTTCTCTTTTTGAAAGAAGATCATCTAACTCAACCTGGCCAATTACATCTCTTAGGGTTGTTTGAGAAAGTAGGTTTGTTGCATACATGTAGTTTTCCACAGCCACAACTGCCTTGATTGGGTCAAAAACACGATAATAAACTACAGCATCCACATCAACAGTAACGTTATCTTTCGTTATGATTCGTTGTTTGGGTACATCAAAACTTATAACTCTTAAATCTACAACTCTAAAAACATCTGCAAGAGGAATCTTAAAAAATATTCCGGGACCTTTTGCACCAAGAAGTCTTCCAAGCCTAAAAACTACTGCTCTTTCATACTCCTTCACTATTCTCAATGATGAAGCTAAGAAAAACAGGATGATAATAATTAACAAAAAAGCCGGAAAAATTATTGATGATATACCTAAAGGCATTTTTTCTACATCCTCACTAAAGCATTAACGTTTCAATGTGATTTAAAGTTTAAACTAAACTCAAATACTTTTAAACCTCAAAGTTTTATAGAGGAAAAACTTCGGGCTTGAACGTTGAGCTTTTCCAAAAAAATTATTGTTGGAATAGATTTGGCTGGTGTTGAAACCAATCAAACTGGTTTCTGTATTCTAAACGAAAATCTTAACGTGGAAACTATGGTTCTTTACACGGATAAGGAGATAATTGAGAAAACTCTTAAAATTAACCCTGTTTTGGTTAGTATCGATGCACCATTGGGGCTTCCTCGAGGCAGATGTTGTTTAAGAGATGATTGTTCATGTAGAAATGCAGGTCACCTAAGAGAATGTGACAGAATTTTACTTCGAATGCGAATAAAATTTTTCCCGGTAACTTTGGGACCGATGCGTAAACTAACGGTTCGTGGGATAAAACTTAGTGAAACTTTGAGAAAGAAAGGATTAAAGGTTATAGAAAGCTTCCCAAACAGTATAAGAGTAATCCTTGGTTTTCCGGGAAAGAAAGAAGGTATTGAAAAATTAAGGAAAGCTTTAGTTCAGTATGGTATTAAAGGTGACATTACCAAAAGGAAGAATTTAACTGAACATGAACTTGATGCTATACTTTCTGCTTTAGTAGGAAAACTTTACTTAGAAGGGAAAGCTTTAGAAATTGGAGACCCGGAAGAAGCTTTAATGGTAATTCCGAACCCAAAAATTTACTCGTATCCTTACAATGGGTTAAGTTAAAATTTTATTTAGCCGACAACCTATTTTTTCTGTTGGGAGCAATGAAGACTCTAGCCCTGCTGAATTGATGACGTAGATCTTGAGTTCTGAGCTCCACTTCTCGTGGAAGGATGGATGATATTGTTTTCCAAGGTGCTTGTTAAGGCTCCTGCTAGACTTCATCTTGGAATATTGGATATGAAAGGTGACTTACGAAGAATTTATGGTTCGTTGGGTGTTGCTTTAAAAAAACCAAAAACAATCGTTGAAGTTACAAAGTCGAATGAATTTAAAGTTTTAGGTAAAGGTAACTTTGAAGTTGAAGATGTGGTTCTAAATTTTCTTTCAAAGTTAAACCTAAAACCTAGGGTTAAGATTAGAATTTTAAACACTGCTCCCGTTCATGTCGGGCTTGGTTCAACAACTCAACTTTTACTTTCAATAGGGTTTGCTCTGGTTAAACTGTTTAACTTAAAACTTTCTGTTGAAGATGTTGCTAGACTTATGGGTAGGGGAAATGTTTCAGGTATAGGAACCTATGCTTTTAAGTTTGGAGGGTTTATCGTCGATGGTGGACAAAAAACGGATAAACTTCAACGTTTAGAAGTTCCACCCCCTTCTTTTCAGAACCGACTTTCCAAAATCATGGTTT
>CAZNLG010000036.1:5829-10044 GCA_964573765.1 uncultured Candidatus Bathyarchaeia archaeon
TAAAAAAGGGGTTTGATGACGAGACTGAAAAAGTTATGATGAACAAGGTTAGAAAAAGCTTGGAAGATAGGGAAACATGTGGAGCATCAAGAATACTTGTAATGAAGCTTTTACCAGCGTTACTCGAAAAAAACATTGCTGAGTTTGGTGAAGCTTTAACGATGCTTCAGGTTGAAGTAGGTAAAATGTTTGTTGAAGCTCAGGGAGGAGTTTTTAGACATCCAACGATCCAGCAGGGGATAGAATTTTTATCCCAGAATGGGGCATACGGAAGTGGGCAGAGTTCCTGGGGCCCAGCATTTTACGGGTTGGTTGAAGGTAAACTTAAAGCTAAAGAATTATCTGATAAACTATCCGTTTTTCTTGAAGAACATGGTGGTGGTTCTGTCTTTTTCTCTAATGTTAACAACTCAGAAGCAGAAATTTTAACTTTTAAATAGGTTTCTAATGTCCTTAATTTTTGGATGGTAGATATAGTCTAAGATAAAGTCTTCAGCTTCCTTAATTTTCATCCATTCAATAAGGTCTTTAAATTTTCCTCCTGCTAACCCATCTGCAACCATCGCATAACCTTGAGCAGCTTCCTTAACGTTTTTTACACCTTCAAGATATCCTACTTCTTTTACTTCAGCTATGTTTCCAAGTTTTTCAATTAACAAGTCTTTAACAACGTTTATTCTTGTAAGTCTTCCTGAGATAAGTATCTCTTTTGGATTTGGAACGGAAACAGTCATAGCTTTAACATTTTTAACCACGTTTTCAACCATAGCATCCCATGCTGCCTTACATAGTTCATCCCTACCGATGTTTTCCAAAACTTCTTCAGGAACCATTTTTCCTGAAACTGAAGCCACACCACCATAAAATATGTCTGATTTTTCCCATGACCCCCCCAGTTGAACAAATTCAGCATCCACTGAACCTATAGTTAAAAATCCCATACCACCTGTTGTTCCACCAATTCCATCAACAATCCTTCCTTTCTCAACACCAACAACCGCATTATAACCAAAACCCATTTCAACTAAAATAAATGAAACATCTGAATAGGGAACCTTCCACCTTCTAGATTGGTCGTAAACTCCCAAAACAGCTATACACATCTTATCAGCAGTACCCATGTCGATTTTGTTTAATTTTCTATGTTTTGGAACTGTTGGAAGATGAATTACACCTGGTATGTATACAACGTTCCAGTTTTTCATCCTCATGGTAACAGCTGTTTTAGTCATGGCTGAATAAACCATCATTCCAATTTCTTTCCTTTTTAAGGCTTTTTCAAAATCTTTTTTTCTCAAAAGTAAAATGTTTTTTAGATACCAATCTTCAACCTTATCAGGTGCTATCTTGCTAAGATAAGTTATTTTTATACCATAACCTGAAGGACCCACAATTAGGTCAAGAGGCATTACTTCTTCTACAGCCTTAACTAAGATTTCAGGTTTTTCGGCAACTTCAAGGGTGTCTATAACTTTTTCATAAAAAACAGAACCATCCTTTAAACCACAGAAATCAAAACTTCTGGTTCCAGGATCTATACCTAATACCTTAACCATAAAGATTTTAGGTGTAAGATTCTTCCTTTAAACCTTACTCTAACCTATGCTTAGCTTGTACTTTTCAGCTATCTCCAAAAAGCTTTCAGCCACATACTTAACTTGGTCCCATGTTAACCCATAAACGTTAAATTTAAAATGTTTAGTTAAGCCAGGTTGAATACCCACAATTTTTCTTTTTTTTAACTCTTCATACAGAAAGAATCCTCTTCTCCTGTGGGTTTGGGAAATTTTATAAAAACCCATGGATTCAACATGAATTAACGTATGTTGTTTAGGTTTTATTCCAAGTTGTTTTGTTCCTTCAATTTTTTCCAGTTGGTCAACTAGGTATCTGGCTTTTTTAACTTCTTCTTCCCAATTTTTTACTCTTTCCACAACATGGGGAAAAGAAGCCATTAAGGTAACCAATGGTGCTCCCATAACCGTACATCCAAGTAGGGGATACTCTTTAACAGAAAATCTTCTACCACTCCAATCTCCAACAATACTTGACTTTAAAAGAATTCTTTTACTTATTTCTTCGTTCATGGAAAGAATTCCTGTAGGTGCACTTGCAGCCCAACTTTTATGACCACTACTAACCAAAACATCTACACCCAAACTTTTACCGTTTACAGGCATAACCCCAGCTGTGTAGGCTGCATTAAGTATAAAAGGAACACCATAATCATGACAGATTTTTGCCACTTGAGCTGCATCATTTAGATTCCCGTAAAAGCTGTCAACATGGGTAAGAAGAACTGCAACTGGAAGTTTTCCGGTTTCTTTTTTCACTTCTTCAATCTTTCCAGCATAGGCTTCCAGGTTAACTTTATACTCCGGGTGTCCACTATGTGGAACTTCTTTTACTCTTAAACCAGCAGCTTCAGCAGCAACATAGGTACTATAATGAGCCAAACCATCTACAACTATCCAATCTCCAGGTTTTCCTAACGTCAGAAAGGTTATGAATTTACCTTCTCTACACCTTGTTACTATTCTTGCAACATCCATCCCAAGAAAAACAGCTACATCTTCAACAAAATCACTTACAGGTGGTGTTTTAATCATATCCAATCTTGGGGTTTTAGGTGGACACCAATCACATACAGAATATCCATCTCCAAATTCAACCAAAGCTTTACGAGCACTTTCTGTTAAAATTCCACCTCTTTGAATGGGATTAAGGTTTATGTAATCTTCCCTTGCAAATTCTCTATGCAGATTTAAATACTTCCGAAGTTTCTCAGAAGTTAAACTCAAAACCTACCACCAATTTGAGAAAACTATCCTTCTTTTTTTAAGCTTTGAGAAATCAGTTCTGCAACCTTCTTACCAGACATAAACATACCACCAAAAATTGGACCCATACGTGGAGAACCAAAAACAGCACTTGCAGCCATCCCTGCCACAAACAAACCAGGTAAAACTTCACAAGTGTTTTCTACAACATTTTTTTCACCTACTTCAGCCCACATCGGTTTTTCTCCAATAACACTTCCTGTCGATGTTGGAAGTTTAACTTCAGGAAGCTTTTTAACAGCAACCCTTACAACGTTTGCGTCATGACCTGTTGCATCAACCACGATTTTAGATTTAACAGCTATCGGGTCTACATGTAAACCAGCTTTTTCAACAGCATTCCAATTTATAACAACCCCACTTATCCTAGGTTTAGTGTCCAAATCCCTTACAACAACATCTTCAACGTTCATTCCAACCCATATTTTTGCACCTGCTTCTAATGCGGCTGCTGTACCCTTTAAAACCGTTTCAACAGAATCCGCCGTGTACAACCTTCCATCTTTTTTCTTAAGTTTAACCCCAACTTCTTCAAGTAAGAGTTTAGCTTCTTCCTGAACAACGATTTTCGGGAAAAGAATACCACCTCCCCACATTCCACCACCAACATACAAATTTCTCTCAAAAACAACTACCCTTATTCCGGTTTTTGCAAGATATCTTGCAGCTGTAACTCCAGTTGGACCTGCACCTACAATAACCACATCTGTCTTAATATGTTCCACAAAATCTTCAGTAAAATCTTCCAAAATTACTTTTGTTATTAAGGCTTCATCTAACTGCATTTACATAACACTCCCAGTAAAACTCTTTCGGATAAAAGAATTTTAAGGTCTTTAGTTAAAAACTCATCGGTTTTTTATGTCTAACCTACATTTTCCTTCTTCGGTCCATGAAAGATTTAATTACAAACTCCTTAAGGTTTAAAGGATTTCTAACATGGGTTAAGGTTGCATTTCCGTTTAACCTAACCATTTTTTCACATATAATTCTTAGCTCAGGTCTATAATCCAACATTATTATGTTTAATCCAACATCCATCTTACCAGCCATGTAAGCCGCTCTGAACGCACTTTCTTCAGGACTTTGGTTTCTATGTTGAGTAGCTGTTGGTTCTCCATCCGTAATCAGAAAGATGTTTTTGTTTCCTTCTACTTTTGAAAGAAGACTTGTTGAAAAGTCTAAGGCAAAACCTATGTCCGTGTAACCGTAAGGTCTTAATTTTAAAATTTCTCCAGGTGGAAGAAGTTGGGGTTTATGGTTGTAGGCAACAACAAAAAGTTTATCTTCCTTGTATTCTGTTTGAAGAAGTTCTTTTAAGGCTAATGCTGCCATTATTCCACCTCTAAATTTTACCCCCCGCATAGAGTAGGAT
>CAZNLG010000037.1:0-9808 GCA_964573765.1 uncultured Candidatus Bathyarchaeia archaeon
ATTAAAGGAGGTTTTCCACGAAGAAGTTTAATTTTAGTAGCCGGAAATCCGGGTACTGGAAAGACAATTTTCTCAGCTTGTTTTCTTTATCATAGTGCTGTTAACTGTGGTGAAAATGGTGTTTATGTTAGTTTTACGGAAAGTAGTGAATTCTTCTATCGGAACATGAAAAACCTTGGTCTTGACTTTAAAAAACTTGAAGAAGAAAAGAAATTCAAATACCTTGACTTAAGCACGGTAAGGGAAGATGGTCTTTCTTCTCTTTTAAGTAGAATTCTGGAAGAAGTTTTTTGGTTAAATGCTAAACGACTTGTTGTAGATTCTTTGTCAGCTATTGTTCAAGCCTTCGAGAAACCAATAGATGTAAGAGTAACACTTCACACAATTCTAAGTAAGATTATCCATCAAGCTAAATGTACAACCCTGCTGATTGTAGAAATTCCATTTGGAGAAGAACGGACAAGTTTTGGTGTAGAAGAGTTTATGGCTGATGGAGTTATCGTACTCAAAGCAGGAGAACTGTACGGACGAATGTACAGAAGCATGGAAATCAGAAAGATTAGAGGAACACCATTACCAGAACGGACACTTACATTCACATTAAGTGGTGGATTTAAAGCTTTTCCACCCTTTAAACCTGAACCCATAAAACACAGGGAAAGATTCAAACCTATCCCCGACCTTCCTGAAAGATTCTCTACAGGTTCCCCGGACCTAGACAATTTAATAGGTGGAGGTTTTCGTAAAGGTTCGCTTGTACTACTTGAAGTAGACAAACATGTTTCAACATTACAATATCATCTAGTTTTAAGTCCCACACCATGGAATTTTTTGGCAAGTGGAAGAGCAGTTATGATAGTTCCTTCAGTAGGAGTTGACTACACCATTGTAAGAGAACGGGTTATGGAAGCAGGACTTACGGAAACCGAACTTAACAAGCTTCTAAAAATATTTATCCCAGCATCCTTTGACCCTCCAAAAAAACCCTACATAGTTACATTTGGAGGAAAAGACATCGAAGAAGATTACCAAAAATACATTCAAATTGAAGAAGAACTAATGAGCAAGAATGGTCAACCCATCCTACGTATAATAGGAGTAGATTTACTGGTAACCTACTACGGTAAAGAAGCAGCAGCAAAAATATGGAGTTTTGATGCCACTCGAATCAGAGAGAAGGGAAATCTAGGTATAGTAATATTCAAACCCGGTTACACCAGTTCATCCAAGATGTTAAGTTCCGTTGCTGATGTACACTTAAAGTTAACCAGAAAACGTGGAGCCTTAATTTTCTATGGAATAAAACCTCGAACAAACTTACACATAGTAGAAATGGATGTTTCCAGTGGAGTACCATTACCCAAACTTACACCCATAATGTAAAACCTAAAGATTCAGAAAAAATTTAAACATAAACATCATAAACTAGTAAAGGAGGTCTTCTTTTTGTCTTCTAAAGAAATTATAAAAATTATCAGTTTCCTGTATGAAGAATCCACTGAAGAAAAACAGGAAAAACTTTTAGCTGAAAAAGTTAAAAAACTTAGCCAAACAAAAATCGGAAAAGAACTCGGTGTAAAGGAAACATCTTCAATCCAAGAATTACCCCTAACTTCCTATCCTTTCTACAAAAAGTTTTTTGAAAATCCATCAGAAGATGCTTTTCTCTACCCACTTAACCAGTACATTCAAGTTATAACAAGTGGAACCGTTGGTAAATCAAAACCATACCTTGTTTACCGTGGATTTTATGGTGACCAAGCCATGGTTGAAACACTTGTATCCACAATGATCCTGTCCACCCATGATGGTGAAAAAATCAATTTCAGACCAGGAGATGTATGTTATGTAAATGTAGCTCCAGCTCCCTACGGAGCTGGTGTTGGGTTAGAGTTACTTAAAAGACTTGGTGGGTCCTTGTTTAAAATGGTTCCAGAAGACTTCAACCTTCCATTCCATGCAAAAGTGGAATACTTTATCAAAAACTATGAAAAAATAGACCTTGCCTACATGCCTGTGGCAACCTTACTTGACACTATTTACCCAAGAATCGGAAAACCTTTCAAATTAAAAGGTTACGTTTCTCAGGACAGAGCAGCAGACCCCCTCAAAAATAAAATAAAAGAAATTACTGGTGTTTTTCCAGCAAGTCTTTACGCATCAACAGAAACAGGTTTAGCAGCAGTTCCTTCTGTTGAATATCCAACAGGATTTATCTTTAGTTGGAAGATTATGTATGTTGAATTTATCCCTGAAGAAAATGCTTTAACCGAAGAGTTTGAAAAAGTAGAAAACGTTGAAACTGTTTCACTTCAAAAAGTTGAACCAGGTAAAAGATACCAACCTGTTGTTACACCGTTTAAGTGGGACCTAACTAGATACGTAATGCCTGATTTACTTGAGTGTGTTAGTAAGAATGATAAGATTTTAAACGTAAGTTTACCTGTGTTTAAGTTTTATGCAAGAGCAGACAAAATCATATCCCTACAAAATTTTACCAGGATAAGTGAAAATGAACTTTTAACAGCCTTAGAAAAAGCAAAAGTACCTTTCATAGATTTTACGGTTAGAGTGGAAATCCATGGAACAAAAGAGTACTTAGTAATGTACATCGAACCCAGTCAATCGGTAGATATTGATGAAATTCAAAAAAACATACATAAAGAACTCTACGAAACAGACAATGATTATCGTAGTTTAACAGACTTTTTGAAGTATGTTCCGCTTAAAGTACAACTACTCCCACAAGGAGCCTTTAAACGTTACCTAGAAAGAAGAGGAGGAATACCCAAAATCGAAAGGATAGGTATGCGAGAAGATAGGTTTAAAGAGCTTCTTCAAAGCTGAATCTACAATAAACTCCAAAAAACCTAATTTTTTTGTTTTTGTTGATGGGGCAGCGGGGATTTGAACCCCGGACCTCCAGCGCCCCAGGCTGGGATCCTTTTGGTAAGCCTAGGAGGCTTTAGACCAAGCTAGACGACTGCCCCAACCCTTGGACGATGTTTATTTTCTTTTTTCCTACAAAGGTTGGTGTTGGTTTTGGGTTATAATAAGTATTTTGCAAAAAAGTTTTATGTTTTTACTGTTTTCTAGTTAAGCATAACTGCTTAATATCTGGTTAGGTTAAACTTCTTAGTTGAGGTGAAATGTTCTTGTTGATTGGTGCTTGTGGAATAGCTTGTGAAGTATGTAGATGTTATGTTGAAAATGTTTGTCCTGGTTGTACTTCAGGTAAGGATGCTGCCCAAAAACTTGAGAAACAGAAACAAACATTAGGTTTTACATGTCCAGTTTTAGAATGTGCTTTTAAACAAAAAATAGACTATTGTATGAAAAATTGTAAGGAGTTTCCATGTAAAGTGTTTTATGAAGCTGAATTTCCGTTCAGTAAAAAGTTTCTGGATGCGATGAAAAGACAGTAAAATTGTGCAAATGTAGGTCTAGAGTATACCTGAAGAACGAAAACTTTTGGGTTCATATTCCCCTTCAATAGCTATTTTTTCTCCACAATTGGGACAAGTCATTTTTTCTGTTAGCTTCCATTCTAAGACATCAAACCCCCAACGACGTACAAGAAGAATTCCACATTTAGGGCAATAGGTGTTTTCACCTTCATGTCCGGGAACATTTCCAGCATAAACATAACGTAATCCTTCTTCAAACGCAATTTTTCTAGCTTCAACTATTTTTTCAACAGGTGTTGAAGGAAGATGGGTCATTTTATGCATAGGATAAAATCTACTAAAATGGATGGGTGTGTCGGGTCCGAGGTTATCTCTAACCCATCTAACCATTTTTTTAATATCTTCGACACCATCGTTCAAAGTTGGGATCAGTAGATAGGTTGTTTCAACATGCCAACCTTTTTTAACCATTTTTTCGGTTGCAGAAAGAACATCTTCCATTCTTGCTTTACAGTATTTTTGATAAAATTCTGGTTTGAAGAATTTTATGTCAACATTTGCAGCATCTATGTACGATGAAAATTCTTCGATAGCTTCTTCAGTTGCATAACCATTGGTAACCAAAAGATTCAAAATTCCTTCTTTTTTTGCAATTTTTGCAGTTTCAACAACATACTCAAACCATATAATTGGTTCATTATAGGTATACGCTATGGATTTACATCCGTATTTCTTCGCAAATCTAACAACCTTCTCAGGTTCAACATACTCCATGGAAACTTCTTCAGGTCTAGCAAAAGAAATACTCCAATTTTGACACCAAGGACAAGTAAATGAACATCCGACAGAAGAGATGGAGAACGTGGAACTTCCAGGCCAAAAATTGAAGAAAGGTTTTTTTTCAATTGGGTCTACGTTTAAGGCTGTAACTCTACCAAAGGTTAGAGCATAAAGAGTTCCATCTCTGTTTTCTCTTACACCACAAAAACCTCTTTCAGATGTTTTCATGTAACATCGACGTGGACAAAGACTACATTGAACAACCTTGTTTTCAAGCTTCCTGTATAGTGAAGCTTCTTTAATCAAAAAACCACCCTTTAAACATAATTTTTCCCAAAATACTAATAGAGTTCCAGACTTTTAAACCAGAGTTTTGTAGAATGATCATTAACTCTAAAAGGAAGCAAGGTATTTTACTATCTTGGGAGAGTTGAAGGTAGAGTATTGTCCAGAATGTGGTGGCGAAATGGTTTATGACCCAAACCTTAAACTGTATACCTGTAAAAGTTGTGGTTTAACCCTAAAATACCATGAACTCATAGAACTTAGAAGAAAAAATTTACCTGACATTGATACTGAAGAAAAAAGAAAACGTGAAAGAAAAGAGTATTTAAAATGGTGGCTTTCCAAAAAAGAAGGATAAATTTACTCTTTGATTGAAGAAGCTTACTACAATTTTTTCTGGTTTGGGATGTGAAAAACATGTATGGAATATTCATTATTGGAACAGCTGGTTCCGGAAAATCTATGCTTACGGCTTCCTTAACTCAGTGGCTTTCTAGGAAAGGTGAAAACGTTATAACAGTTAACCTTGACCCAGGAGTTATACGGCTTCCATACAACCCGGATGTTGATGTTAGAGCATACATTTCCATTGAAGAACTCATGAAAGACTATGGGCTTGGTCCAAACGGAGCTTTATTGTTGGCTTCAGATTTAATTGTGGACCATGCTTATGAGTTAAACCAGGATATTGAAGAGTTAAATCCAACCTACGTGATTTTGGATACTCCTGGTCAGATGGAGCTTTTTGCTTTTAGGGTTGGTGGACCTCTTCTTGCAAAAGAGTTAAAGTTAGACCAAAAAATGGTTTTATATCTTTTTGATGCACCTTTTTGTTCAAACCCGTTTAACTATGTTTCAAACATTTTTCTGTCAGCAGCAGTTTTTCTTAGGTTTATGTTACCTCAACTTAACGTTTTGAGCAAGGTAGACCTAGTACCTGAAAAGACGGTTAAAGAAATTCTTGAATGGTCAAGTGTTCCTGGTGCTCTTCAAGCAGCTTTTAGAAATCAACCAGAAGAAAACATTTATCTTCTTACCAGAGACCTTTTTGAAGCTATTTCAAGGTTAAGACTTGACTTTTCACTTATTGCATGTTCAGCAAAAACCTACGGGAACTTTGTTGGTCTTCATGCTTCCATCCAAAGAATTTTAACAAGAGGAGAAGAAGAAACTTATTAGAGGATTGTTTGTCTGACCTGATGAGAATAAATTGCTTCCTTAATCAAAAGTTTAGGGGACCTTAAAAGTTGGGGGAGAAAGGATGGCTCTCTAAAACAGTTTATGTAACAGTCGTTACATTTTACGTTTTTTAAAAATTTTGGTTTTTCATCTCGAAGAACGTTAAACAACTTGTCTCTTAGGAAGCATGGATATACATCTCCAAACCAGTCTAGGTAGATGACCTTTTCACCACCCTTACAGTAAAAATTTGGGTTTTTATTTAAACCTAAAACATCTTCAAGGTAGGTTCCAAGGTTCATGATTTTGTATCCGGATTTTTTTAGAAAGAAGATTTTTCTGATGCTTTCTTCCAACTTTTTGTTAAGGACTTCTTCATCAAAGCTTCCATAAAGCTTAAAGGTGTTTACTTCACTTTTGGTTGGATAACAAAATCCTATCGGTGTCCCCAACTTAAAATTTACATAGTCGATGATTTTTTCAACACCATCTTCCACAAGAAAAGGATTTAGATAAACCAAAGTGTAAATTCTTAATCCGATATCTTTTGCATAACGAATAATTCTTTCCTGTTTTTGCATTATACCCTTGACACCACGAATTTTTTCACAGATGGAAGGGTCCCAATGGTCTAAGGATACACTAAGCAATCTTAATCCTGCTTCCTTCAGTTCTTTGATTGTTTCTTCTGTAGTAGTTCCGTTTGTTGTTAGGGAAGTAGCAAACCCCAAATCATTAGCAAACTTAACAATTTTAACGATGTCTGGGTGAAGAGTGGGTTCTCCACCTGTAAAATAAACAACGGAAAAACCGTTTTCATGAAGAATTCTTAGAGCCTTTTTAACATCTTCAAACTCCATGAAATATGGAGGGTTCTTGTACATACCACACATTAAACATCTACAGTTACACTTAGTTGTTAATGCAAAAACGATGGTACCAAGACAACCCCTGATAAGTCTTGCCGCCATTTTTCTTAAGCTGACCATCAGGAAACCATCCAAAACCAAATTTTTATTTAACCCTTAAAAGAATAAAATATTCCTACAAACGAATAAAGATTTTCAGTTCAAAAACGAAATTTTACGGAGAGGTTTACGATCGAAGAAAAACTAAGAAGAGAAATCTCAACGGTGGAAAAAGAACTATCCTTACTTAAGGAACAAAGAGATAACCTTAACAATGAAGCAAAAAAATGGCTTGAAGAAAAACGTAAAATTCAACAACAAATTCTACAACAAAAAAACAAAGCAAAAGATTATAAAAACCAAAGAGACGAGTTAAACTTTAAAGTTAAAGAGTTAAAAAACCAGATTAAATCCTTAAAAGAAAAACTTCCAGAAAAAATCAAAAATCGAAACGAGCTAAAAAAAGAAATTTTCAGACTCAAAAAATCCACGGTAAATTCCAAAAAAACTACCGAAGAAAAACTTGAAGCATTAGAATGGAAAATTCAAACATCTTCAACAAGCCCTAATGAAGAAAAAATTTTAGTTGGTAAGGTTAAGGCTTTAGAAGAAGAACTTAAAATTCACAAAAAAATTGAACTTCAAACCCAAAAACTAGAAAAAGAAGAAAAAGAAATCAACAACCTAAAAGAAAAAATAAAAAATCTACAAGACCAAGTTTTAACATTTGCTGAAGAAAGTCGTAAAAAACATGAAAAAATGGTTGAAGCTTTACGTAAAATTGATGATTTAAGAAAAAAAGCAGATTTTTATGAACAAAAGTTTCTTGAAGTAAAGAGTAAGGCTGATGAAATTCATAAAAAGTTTGTTGAAACATTAAAAAGACTTAAGAATGAACTTAAAGAACAGTTGGAAGAAGCTAAACTTAAACGACTGGAAGAAGCCTTTAGGTTAAGTGAAGAAACGGCAAAAGCAGCTGAAGAAAAACTGAAAAAAGGTGGTAAACTTACCTTTGAAGAGTTTAAACTTGTTATGGGTAAAAAAATTAAAACTTGAAACTTAATGTTTATCCCGTTGTTTTTAACATTCTTTTATACCAAACAAACCAAGGATTATCCAAAAACCCAATAATGTTTTTACTTATTATCTGACCGATTATCAACGGAATAATGGGCATCACCCCATAGAAGGCTAAGGTTACAAATATCATTGAATCTAAAGTTAAATCTAAAATGTCACTTACACCAGACCTAAGCCAAACATAGGGATTTACACTTGTATCCAACCTAAATCTTTCTTCCCGATGGATAAACTTTTGTTTTAACTTTGCAAACACGTATGCATCCAAGTTTGAACATATAAGAAATGCTATCCAA
Source organism: uncultured Candidatus Bathyarchaeia archaeon (assembly GCA_964573765.1). Taxonomy (GTDB): domain Archaea; phylum Thermoproteota; class Bathyarchaeia; order Hecatellales; family Hecatellaceae; genus CAZNLG01. The sequence continues at coordinate 7,936 of CAZNLG010000037.1, forward strand.
CTTACCACAGTGATTCTAACACTTAGACTAAAAAGGTTTTGCCAAGCATTTTCCCACATAAAAAAGGGAGCTGGACTAAGACTGTTTACCATAAATATAAAAGTGACAAGTAAAACTTGGGTTAAAAAGGCAATCAAAATTGCTAGTTGAGTTCTTTTTCTTCCATAAACTTCGTTTATCATATCGATGGCTTGGGCTACGAAAGGATAGATAAAGACTGCTGCAGGTGCAAAAAAACAATAAAAACCCAAATCAAAAACAACGATTCTGGTAGCCAATATTTGGGATGCTCCAAGGTAGATTGTGTAAAAAGCCGTTAAAGCCGCAAATCCTACTTCCTTTAACCTTTTAACTATTTGAGCACTTGCATAGGTTACTAGGGTTAAGCTAACAACCCAATAAATCCAGACAACCGGAAACAACATTGTTATTTTACCCTCCCAACCAAAAGGTCTTCATAAACTCTCCGCATATGAAAGATGGCTATCGATGTTTCTTCACTTAAACCACATCCACATGCCCCACAAAATGGACAAATCATCCATCCACATTTTGGACAAAGCTCGGCTTTCTCAACACCAAAATTTTTACCACATTTAAAACAGTAAACCCTTGGTTTAGCAAAAAATCTTAGATAGTTTTCAATAAGTCTAGAAAGAGGAATATGTTTTTTAGCAGATACTTTTTTGGCTTCATCCAGCACGTTTTTATCTACCGTTATGGTTAACTTTAGTTTTAAACCGGGAGTATTCATACGTATAAATATGGTTTAATAAGGATAAATACTTAACTGAGAACCACACCAACTTAACCATTAAAAGGGATGGTTGAGTACTTATCCGTTGGATGTGTTAAGTTTAGTAGGTAGTTAAGGTGGTATTTGTTTGGAAGAAAAAAGAAAACCAGTAGATTTGAACCTTCTTATCCATCGTGATTCTTTGGCTCTTGATGTTGAAATTCATAAAGTTTCACTTGAAGCAGAAGTTGAATGGTCGGAAGCATGTTACAACATCAACAAGTGTATGGAGAGAAATTCTAACGAAGATTTTCCCAATGCTGTTTTCTTTGGGGAAGAAGCTGTTAAACATATTGATAATAGTTTAAAGCTTTGGAATGAGCTACTCAAAAAAGCAGATAGACTTGTGGAAATATCCCCGGTTGAATATAGGGAAGTCTATGAAGAAGAAGCCAAACGTTTTCATGCAATTGTTAATTCTATAAAAGCTGAAAAAGAACTAGTTGGTGCACTTATAATTCTCTCAAAAGTTGCTGAAGAATTAACTAAAAAAGCCGGAGAACCTTCCAAGGAAGCTGAAGAAAACAGATGGCTTTTAATGTTGGATGATGGATTAAGAAAATGTGACTTAGCAATCAGTATGTTAGATGAAGCTTCCAAAAAAGCTCCAAAGTTAAAGTCTAGGTTTGAAGCTGGAAAATTCTCAGTTTTTATTATCAGAGACCGAATCATTGAAGTTAGAGATGCAATAATACCCGTCAATCGACGTATCATCTACTAAAAATTTCTAATTCAGTATTTTGTTTTTTGAATAATGTTTTTATGTTTAAAACCAACTGAATACGTTACAAAACAATGAATTCAAGAAACAAAATAAAGAAAATAAGAATCTTGGAAGAGAAGGATAAACGGTTTTTGGATAAACTTATCAAGGGAGAAAAAGAACTTGGAATAAAACCGTTTATCTCAAAACTTTTTGACGTATACCGGTCTCTGACAGTCTACAGTTGGAAATATCCTGGAGAATATTATACAGGAATAAGTAGAACAGCTTTCTTTTTTCAGGAAAATTTTAACACAATCATAAGTTTTATTCCGGAAGATAAACGTAAGGAAGTAGGAAACAAAATGGGGGAG
>CAZNLG010000038.1:0-4539 GCA_964573765.1 uncultured Candidatus Bathyarchaeia archaeon
CCGTATGAGATTTTACGGCTTCCTTTCCAACGTTGGTTTTTCCAACCTTCCAGATTATAACTGGTTTTTTTAGGGTTGTTTTCTTCAATGTTTCAATAAATTTTCTTCCATCTTTTACACCTTCAAGATAACTACTTATCACCCTAATTTCAGGGTCTTCTGCAAAACACTCCATAAAATCTGTTGTTGTTAGGTCTGTTTCATTTCCAGTACTGACAGCCTTGTTTAAATAGACCCCCCTTAAAACACATGCAGACATAAATTGGATGGTAAACCATCCGCTTTGACTTATAAATCCAACATTTCCTTCTCCAGAAAGTTCTGAGATAAGCTTGTAGGTGTCTCTAGCACCAGTTAAGGTATTAATTTTTCCAGGAAAAGAGTAAACACCGATACAGTTAGGTCCAACCACATGAACTTCACTTCCATAAATTATCCTTCGAATCTCTTCTTCCAAAGTTAAACCTTCTTCAGTTCTTAGTTCTCCAAAACCAGCAGCATAAACAACCACCCATCGAGCTTTTCTTTCATCCACGATTTTTTGAAGAATAGACGGGACCTTTTCTGCTGAAGTACATATTACAGCTAAATCCACGGTTTCAGATATTTCTTCCAAAGAATTATGTACCTTTAAACCCAAAATCTCAGTCAATCTAGGATTTACAAGGTAAACCTTACCTGGAAACCCAAATTCCCTAAGTGAAAGAAGGACAGTGTAACCTAAGTTTTCCGGTTTGTTGCTTATACCGACAACCATAACCGAACGTGGTTTAAACATCCCTTGCAAACTTAACATTTTCATCTTATGCTGTTTAAACACGGTAGAATAAAAATAATAATTTTTTGGCCTTAACAAACGTAGAAAAACATATATTAGTTTTATTTGGTTAAACTTAGGTTTGGTGGTTCGGTGAAAAACCGAAAAATTCTTGGGTTTTGTTTGGTTGGTTTAGGTGAATTTGGTACCCCTGTAAAACAATCTTAGGTGAAATTCCAAGTTTAGGTGATTTACCCCAAGTTTTTGAAGCTTTAGTTAAGTGTTTATACCTTAGCATAATGGTTGCGGCTGGTTCACTTATAGCAGGAAAAGGTGTTGGACTATTAACCTAAAACTTTAAACTTTTATTTGGTGTTAAACAGTTACCCTTATGTTTTTTCCTTGGGTTAAAGCTTTAATCAAATCTTTTCCCATATGGCTTTTTTTGGATATTTTTATTTGAGCTTTTTTACTTATGGTTGCTTGAAACAAAAGTTCTCCATTAACATAGATGTTTACGGTTTTTCCTGCATATTCTTCCTTAAAGTTTAGGTTTATCGTATTTCTTGTTTCTTGAATTGTAAACTCGATTTCTTTTTTACTTGGTTTTGGTTGGAGGGGTTGAACTTCAAGTCTGATTCCAAGTTTTCTTTCCAACCTTGAAATTGTTAAACCATTTTTACCTACAAGTCTTGGAATAGCTTTTCTTGAAACCTTAACTATTGCATAGTTTTCGTTTAGTTCAACTTCGGCGTTTGGGTCAAACTTTCTGATTTCTTCCAAAATTTTTTCTTCAGCAAGTCTTTTTGCTGGCTGAGGTTTTTCTTCAAATTCACTTACAGGGATAACAACGTTTTCATTTCCAAAAGTGTAGATTTCATATTCAAGTTCCCCGTTTTCAAAATCTCTTATCTCAATCACGGGTCTTGCAAGGTCTTCTTCAACCATTCCCGTTGGAACCTTTACGGTTAATTTTAAGTCATAAACTTTTTCCACCTGTCCATACCGAATAAAAATTAAAGTGTCAATGATGTGGGGAATCATTCCCAACTCAACCCTACCAATAAACCTTTGAATAGCATCGATGGGATTACTGGCATGAACAACACCAACCATCCCCACACCAGCTAAACGCATATCCGCAAAAACATTAAAGTCTTCAGTCTTCCTAAGCTCATCAAAAATTGTGTAGTCAGGTCTTACAAGTAGAAGTATTTCTGCAGCTTTCTCAAAACTACCTTCTAAAGGTCCATACTGGGTAACTTCAGGACTTACCTGAAGGTCTCGGGGGGATTCCAACGTTTTTACAATTTTACCTTGAGACATGTAAAACTCAGCAAGAGAAGATGCAAATGTTGTTTTTCCCGAGCCTGGAGGTCCAGCAATAAGGATACCTTCAGCTTTTTCCTTAAGTCTCTCCATCAGTTTACTACTAAGCCTATAGTCTTCCAACCTAAGTTTAACGACAGGTCTAACTATGGTTACTTCAACTCCATCAGAGAAAGGAGGTCTTGCAACAGCAACCCTATAATCTTCCAGTTGAATAACCATTGCACCGTTTCGACTAATCTCGTAGAAGCCTCTTCCCCCACGAACAGCTTCAAAAATTTCACCTATGATTCCTTCAATTTCATGGGTTGTTAGAGGTTTTTCCCCTATACTTAAAAGTTCAAATTTTCCTGGAACACCCTTTTTTGCAAGTGGGGGTATCCCTTCCTTTAAATGAACACTGAGTGTGTCTGGTGTAAAGAAGTCTTCAAATGTTAATTTTTTAGCTTTACCTTCAACTGCAATGTACTGGACTTTTGTTCCATCTGCTTCAGCTGTTAAGGCTTGAACATAATCTGAAGTATAAAGGGTACAGTCTTCCTTTTTTGCTATATCCATGATAAGAGCATCCAGTCTTCCACTTCTAGCTAATCTTATGTCTTCAAGACTGGGTCTTTCCCCTATAAACCTTAGGGGGATTTTTTTCTCTTCACAAAGAGTTCTTATTTTTTTAAGTTCTCTTAACCCCACAAAACCAGATTCTCTCCCCTTTGAAGCTTGAGACTGAAGTTCTTCAACCACAATAACCGGAACAACAATTTCAACATCTTTAACTTCTCCAGACTCGATAAGTTTAGCCATTTTCCCGTTTATGATTACGGAACTATCCGGTAGAATCTTTTCCGTCAAACTAACCCCCTAACAAACTGGTAATACACATGTTAACCTTACCTATTGAACCTTACCTTAACAGTTTCCTTCTTCTTTAAAAGAAGGTCACTGTAAGAGCCTTTTTGAAGGTCTTTATTTCTTACCCCAAATTTTTCCATCAAAAACCTTAACGTTTCATGAGCTTCTCTTGATTCTTTTTTTATGTTTATGATGGGTTTTTCAAACTCTAGGTAAGTTCCCAAACCTTTAACTTTGTCCAAATGGATCTTTGTTCCCTTGTAATTGTAAATTTTTCTTACTTTTTCAACAACAACCTTGATACCTAAAGCCTTACCTAAAACCTTCTTTAAAAGTTTTGGGTCTGAAGTTTCAATTATGAAAAGGTTACTTTTCTTAGGTTTTGCTATGTTTTCTCTTTCATAGTATATCAGTTGAGCTTTTTCTAAACCTTCAACTTCTCTTAACTTTAACCTTCCCCTGAGAGTTTTAAAGTAGGTGTCTTTCTGCTTAAGAACTCCAATTTTTCTTGCACCCAGTTTTTTTGCTGTTTGCTCAACCTTTTTTAAGTCTTCAACTTTTGCTTTAATCTCCAAGTTTATTTTTCTCAACCCAAAACCCTAACCAAAAAAACTGTTACTTTTTCTTTTCTTGAAAAAGTTCTTGAATCTTTTTAAGTTGGTCTGACTTACCGATTAAAAGTAAAACGTTTCCTTCACTTAGAACGGTGTTGGGGTCTGGTCTTACCTTAACTTCCCCATCTTTACTTAAAGCAAGAATTTTTGCTCCTGTTTTTTCTTCAATTCCACATTCACAGATCTTTTTTCCTTCAAGTTTGGAATCACTGGGGATACAAAACTGAAGAACATCCAAATCCTTGGTTAGGATAAGTCTGTCCAGCAAATCTAAGATAAAAGGTTTAACCAGAGATTTAGCAACCATTCTTCCTCCTTCAAGTTCTGGTGAAATCACAGAGTCAGCACCAACTTTATACATTTTATCGATGGTTTCTGCATGGTTTGCTCTTGCTACAACATAAATGTCTGGTTTAAGAGATTTTGCAGTTATGGTAACAAAAACATTGTCAACATCGTTACCAAAAATTGCAGCAACACCCTTAGCATTTAAAATCCCCGCTTCCTTCAAGGTTTCTTCTTTTAATGCATCACCCTGAACCACAGGAATACCTTTTTCCTGAAGTTCTCGGGCTATTTCTTCATTTTTTTCTATAACAACAAAATTTTCACCTGTTTTTCTAAGCTCTTCAACAACAACTTGACCTATGTCTCCATAACCACAAATAATATAATGGTTTGTTGGAAGTTTTTTAATTTCAGGTTTACCCACGATTTCTTTTACACTTCTCCTTAAAATTTCTTCAGTAACAGTTTCTAAAGCTACCGCTAAGACTCCTATACCGACAATTATCAAGGCTGACGTAAATATTTTGCTTGCTGGTGTTGTAGGATAAATTTCCCCATAACCAACAGTTGAAATTGTAACAATCGTAAAATAAAATGCATCAATCAGGGAAAGATTCAGTAGGTATGAATAACCAACCACACCGATTCCGATAACTGTTGGAAGTAAAAGAAGAGAAATAAACAGTCTTCTACGAGCCATCC
>CAZNLG010000038.1:4549-6795 GCA_964573765.1 uncultured Candidatus Bathyarchaeia archaeon
CCTTCTTCAGCCAAAAAAATCAACGTAAACAGACCATTTAAATTCTACCATCAAACAAAAAAGGACGTTAGATTGGAGGTGGTCTATCATAAACGATGGGAGTGATGAATCCTAGTTTCCTTCCGGAAACCATGACCCATCACCCCCAACCACCACCTCTGTTCTCCAATATTTTATTGGGATGAAGAAGTATATAAGTATTCTCACTTTTAAACAATATAAAATGTGAGAAAGTTTATAAGAGTGAATGTTCCCTAAAATTCTTCAATAAGGGTAAACAGAAATGTTTGGTGTTGTTACCGTTAACCATAAACAAAAAAAGGTTAACATCAGTTTTCAAAAAGGAATCTTAACATTCCCAAAAGTAAGAGAAGCACTTGTTGAAACTAAAAAATATCTAGATAAAGGTTATCAGATCGTGGTCGAAGGATATTTTAGTGGTAAAGATTATTCAAGAGAAGTTAAAACCTTTCTTTTTGCATTAGAGGTTCTAGGTCAGGAAAAAAGGATCCTGTTCTTAAACAGAGCAAAATACAGAAAAGCTGAAAGAAGAAAACTAAGGATAAAAGCTGAAAAACTCTACGTTAAAGGTAAAAAGGTCAAGGAAATAGCCCAAAAATTCGGGATACCTGAAAAAACTGTTTACAGATGGCTGAAACAAACAAAACCTTAATATTAGAATCTCCCGCTTGCTAACTTAAGAAATCAATCTTTTGGAGGTCAAAAATTTGTCTTGGGACCCTTTTGAAGAAATGAAAAAAATCCATAGAGAAGTTGACCGTTTATTCTCTGAGTTTTTTGGTAAACCAAAAGTTATGCTTCCCGAAGGTTTCCGAGAACCCCTTGTTAATGTGTATGAAACAAGTGAAGAAGTTGTTGTTGCCGCAGACCTTCCAGGTGTTAACAAGGAAGACATCAGTCTAAATGCAACTGAAGATATGCTTGAGATTAAAGCTGAAGTTAAAAGAAAAGAAGAAGTTGAGTACCAACATAAAGAACGTAGATACAAGGGTTTCTACAGAAAAATCAGTTTACCAGCCAAAGTTGATGTTTCAAAAGCTAAAGCATCCTATGTTAATGGTGTTCTTGAAGTAAGACTTCCAAAAATTGAAGTCTCAAAAAAAGTTAACATACCCATAGAATAAGATTTGGTGGAAAAAATTGAACGGAGATTTTTTTACCCTCTTCTGGTTTATCCTGCTTTTTCTCTTTATCTTCCCCCAGTTAAAACTTTACATGCTAAGAAGTGCACGGTTAAGACTTATTGGAAGTTTAGAGAAAAAGAATGGTTATAGATTGGTCACTATGATCCATAGACAGGAACAGATAGGTCTTTTTGGAATACCCTTTTACAGGTACATAGACATAGAAGATTCTGAGCAGATTTTAAGAGCCATAAGAACAACCCCACCTGAAACACCCCTAGGAATCGTTATCCATACACCTGGAGGACTTGTTTTAGCTGCAGCACAAATTGCTCTAGCCCTAAAAGACCATCCTGCAAAAACCTTTGTTATCGTTCCCCATTATGCAATGAGTGGTGGAACCCTCATAGCACTTGCAGCTGACGAAATATATATGGACCCACATGCAGTTTTAGGTCCTGTTGACCCCCAACTTTCAGACCCTCATGCTGGAATTTTACCTGCTGCTTCCATTCTAAGAACAGTAAAAGAGAAAGGTAAGGATAGGGTTGAAGACTTAACCTTGGTTAAAGCAGATATGGCTGAGAAAGCTATCAAACAAATTCATGAACTTATAGTAGAGTTAACAAGTGATAAGCTTGGTGTTGAGAAAGCTTCAAAACTTGCTGAAGCATTAACAAGTGGACAATGGACCCATGATTACCCTCTTACAGCAAAAAAACTTAGAGAATTAGGAATTCAAGTAAAAACAGAAATTCCACCTGAAATCTACACGTTGATGGAGCTTTATCCTCAACCAGCCCAAAAAAGACCTGATGTTGAGTTTATTCCCTCTCCCTACCTACCACCAAAAACAGAAAAACCAGCTTCACAAAAAACCGTTTAAGATTTTAACCTATAATTTCTCCCCTTTTTTTCCACAACACCTTTTTCTACAAGTATTTCTAAAACTTTTCTGGTCTCCATAGGATTTACTCCAACCTTTTTTGACACAAGAAGAACAGCTGCACCTTTTGGTTCATTTTTTAAAACTTCTACAATTTTTTGTTCTAGGTCTTCACCCGAAGAACTCAAGATTTTTCCCTAAAGAAAGGTTTAGGT
>CAZNLG010000038.1:6805-8951 GCA_964573765.1 uncultured Candidatus Bathyarchaeia archaeon
ACCCTTTCAAGCAATTCTTCAAACTCATCTTCGGTAAACGCAAACCTTCTACCTTCATTTGAATATTTGTCTCTGATTATTTGAACTAGGTTGGTAAGTCTTGGGTCGTTTTCATCCACAGGTTTACCAAGTTTTTCTTCTACCTTCATTTGAATTCCATGTTTTCCAGACCTTTTACCTATGATTATTCTCCTCTTCTGACCCACAAGCTCCGGTGGAAAAACTTCGTAAGTTATTGGTAGAATCTTTATTCCATGAAGATGAATTCCTGATTCATGTTGAAAGGCTGCATCTCCCACTATAGCCTTGTTTAAAGGTAGATAATAGTTAAGTGCTGTTGCAATGTAGTTTGCAGTATACCTAAGAAGACTTAGATTCCATTTCTTTATGTTATGGTGAATATAACAGTTCATGATGATTTTTTCTGTTTCAGCATTTCCAGCTCTATCTCCAATCCCCAGAAAAGTTGTACTTACATAAAACTTATCGTATAAACCGGAAGCAGCCCTAACTGCAGCCATAGTGTTTTCAACAGCATTCCCCAAATCATCATGAGCATGGATTTCCAAGTATGGAATCTTTGTTTCTTCCTTTAACTTCCTAACCTTTGCTGGTATACCTGAAGGAAGTGGTGTGTCAGGACTGGAAGACCCTATCCCTACAGTATCACATATTCGGTAAACTAAAGCACCAGCATCAGCCACAGCATTTACAACGGTTTTTTCAAAATCCCAATTTGCTCTTGTACTGTCTTCTCCATGAAAGAAAACCTTTAAACCATGGTCAACCGCATATTCCACACTGTTTACAATGTTTTCTACAAGGTTTTCTAGACTTACATTACTCCATTTTTCAAGATGGATAAACGAAACAGGATGAGATATTCCGATCTGTTTAAAATCAAGTTTTAAGGCTAGATTTATGTCATCCTTGTTAGCTCTACACCATCCAGCAAGCATTTCCCCTAAACCTTCATCCCGCATAAGTTTAATGGCTTCTTGGTCTGTTTTTGTGTAGGTTATGACTTCGATTCGTTCAACTCCAATATCCCTTAACAAACATGCAATGTAACACATATCCTTTGAAGTTGGAGCTGTAAGCTCAGCCATTTGAAGACCTTCACGTAGAGTGGTATCATCCACGATAACGTCTAGGTTTAGGGGTTTTGAATAGTACAGAGTATCCTTTAATTTTTCCCATGCTTCCAACTGAAAAACTTGGGTACTTAAACTTTTAATGTTTTCCACAAGTTTTCTTCTTTCTTTTTCAAGACTTGGATTAACAATTTTTTTCTCGGTCATGTTGATTGTCTACCATCTTTCTTTTCTTAAACTACTAGATTAATTTCCATGTTCAACCGAACTATAAAAATTTTAGGCTACACGTAAAGTTTAAACCACAAAAATTTTCAGTTTTCCTGTTTAAACACCGTTTACCCAGAAATTTTTTATCCCTTTAAAGAGGGGACATAAAAACGTTTTTTGCTGTCTTTGGGATGAAAAACCAAGCAACCTTTATATAGAAGGCTTCAACCATACATTCTTTTTTAGCCAAGAGATTGCTAAGGTTTCTAGGATGCTTTAAAAGTCTTTTCCATCCTTCTGGTTAAAAAACCGTTTTAGGTTACCTTGTCTTATGGTTCTTATGGTCTTATCGTAAAATGTAGGAGGTGATTCTGTTGCCTCCCCTGGAAGCTCTATGGACGGTTGTTGCTGTTCTCTTAGTCGTAGAGATAACCCTTGACTTAAAGGATAGGTTTAACGGTTGGAAAAATAACCGTAAAAAGGGGTTTTAAGTTCTAATTTTCCATTAACCTTAACCCTAAAATGAAAGGAGTTTTGATTATCCTAAAACTAAAACTTTAGTTAAAACTGTACAAAGTTTTTATTTTTTTGGATTGAATGTTTCTTTGGAGGGGTATTGTCTGTCAGACTTGGTAAAAAGAGAGTTCTACGGTGAAACTGTCTTCAAGGATGAAGGAAAACTTTCCTTAGACTATGTTCCACCGTATCTCCCACATCGAGAAGAAGAAATTAAAATATTGACAAGAACTTTTAGACCGATGTTAGAGTTTCCGGGTAAGATTGCTCCAAGAATTCTTATACGTGGAAGGTTGGGAACAGGTAAAACTGTTCTTTCCAAACGT
>CAZNLG010000038.1:8961-9802 GCA_964573765.1 uncultured Candidatus Bathyarchaeia archaeon
TTGGTTTTGACTTTGAAAAAATAGCTGAAGAAAGGAAGGTTAATTTTAGGTATGTTCATGTAAATTGTAGGGAAGAAGGAAGCTTTTACAATGTTTTGAAGAATATTATTGTAAGATATTTTAGAAAAGGTTTCCCGCAAAGAGGTTATTCTTCCCAAGAACTCCTAAACTTTCTTGTTGAAATCTTAGATAAAAACAACTTTTACCTGCTTATTGCTCTTGATGAACTTGAAGCCTTGATAAGAAGAGAAGGAAGTGAACCTCTCTTTAACCTTACACGTTTTTATGAAGGTAGACCCCCCAATACCCCTCAAAGAATTTCTTTGATATGTATCTTTAGGGAACCTGAATGTGAAGAAGTTTTTAGACTTATAGATAAAAGTACCCTAAGCACACTTGGATTTCATACCCTACAACTTCAAAAATACAGTTCAAATCAACTTAAGGACATCCTAAACCAAAGGGTTGAAGAAGCCTTTAAAGAAAATACGGTCCTACCTGAAACAGTTGAACTTGTTGCAGACCTCGCCGGTGAATATGGAGATGCAAGGTTTGCAATCGAACTTCTTTGGGTTGCAGGAAAATATGCTGAAAAATCCCGTTCATCCAAAGTTCAACCTGAACATGTAAGAATGGCTCAATCTTACATTCATCCTTCCTTAAAAGTTGAAGACCTAAAGATGACTGGTCTTCATGAAAAGTTTTTACTTTTAGCTGTTGCAAGACTTTTAAAAACAAGTGAGTCAGCCTACCTACCTTTACGTGAAGTTGAAAAAGAATACAGGGTTGTTTGTGAAGAGTTTGGTGAAAAACCTAGGGGACACACTCAAACATGGAAATA
>CAZNLG010000039.1:0-9606 GCA_964573765.1 uncultured Candidatus Bathyarchaeia archaeon
TGAAGGAGAAACAACAACAGAAGGGTTTCTCTCCCCCAACCTAAGAACCTTAACCAAGTCTTCTGGTGAAACAAGCGGAACATCAGAAGGTAAAATAAGAACAGCTGAAGCCCCATTTTTAACACAGTTTTTTATGGCATAGAAGACAGCTTCATTAACACCCTTCTCAGCTTCTTCATGTAAAACTTCAAAACCTAATCTTCTTGAAAACCTTAAAACTTCAAGGTCAGGACTAACAACTACCGTCCTTTTTAACTCTTCAACTTCCCTCACAGAATTTAAGACATCCAAAAGCATCCTAAGGTTTAATTTACGTCTCCAATCCTCCGTTAAAACAGAAGAAAGTCTACTTTTAACGTTCTTAAGCATCCTCACAGGAATGATGACGTGAGTTTCCAAAACCTTATCCAACCGTTAATTTAACAGTTGAATTTTTAAATCTTCTAACTGTGGTATATATAGTATTTGGCGTGTTAAAAATGCCCATCCAAGAATCAAAATACATATGGATGAACGGAAAATATGTTCCTTGGAAAGAAGCAAAAATACATGTCCTAACCCATAGCCTACATTATGGTTCAGGAGTTTTTGAAGGTATAAGATGCTACAACACAGTAAAAGGTCCAGCAATCTTCAGGTTGGAAGACCATCTAAAAAGACTCTACAAATCAGCAAAAACATGTTTTATGGACATCCCCTACTCCCTTGAAGAACTTTCCGAAGCAACAAAAAAACTTGTCAAACTAAACGAGTTAAAAGAATGTTACATTCGACCCATCGTATACAGGGGTTACGGTGAGATGGGTTTAAACCCAACCGGTAGTCCTGTTGAAGTTGTAATAGCCACATGGACATGGGGAGCCTACCTAGGAGAAGAAAGCCTAAAAAAAGGAGTAAAAGCAAAAATTTCTTCCTACACTAGAATAGCTTCCAGCGCTCTTCCGTCAGGAGTTAAAATAACGGGTTCATACATAAACTCGGTTTTTGCAAAAATGGAAGCCTTACAAAGTGGGTATGATGAAGCAATCATGCTTGATTCAAGAGGTTTTGTGGCTGAGGGTCCTGGTGAAAACATCTTCATCGTAAAAGACAGTATATTGTACACCCCTTCAGAACATGCAGAAATCCTTCTAGGAATAACTCGAGACAGCATCATAAAAATTGCAGAAGACTTTGAAATTAAAGTTAAAGAAGTTGATATATCCAAGGAAATGCTTTATGAAGCTGATGAAGCATTTTTTACCGGAACAGCTGTTGAAGTAGTTCCCATCTGTGAAATCGACGGTAAAAAAATAGGGGACGGTAAACCTGGAGTTGTAACATTAAAACTTCAAAAAGAATACTTAGACATCACAAGGGGAAAGAAATCAGAGTATCAAAATTGGCTTACCTACGTATAATCTAAACCTGATTTTAAAAGTTAGACCAAACAGTAAAGTAAAAGTTAAATCTTCCGTTCCAATGAATTAAGTAATTCAAAAACCACAAGGTAAAATTTTGGGTTGGATATGTTAAAGATGAGTCTTCCAACAAAAACCTACCAGTTTGCAAGGTTCTTCCTTGTGTTTTTCGTTCTTTTTACCATTTGGTTTCTGTTGGTTGGAGTTGTTCGTTTAGATGAGTTGATTGTTGGTTTTGTTGCTTCCCTTATGGTGGCTATTTTTACTTCAAACCTTATGATTTACGGAAGTTTAAAAGAGAAATTTAACTTTAAAAAATGGTTTTGGATTCTTTTCTACTTCCTGTACTACTGGTTTTATGCTGAAGTTAAAGCACACATGGATGTTATCAAGAGAATTCTACATCCTAAAATGCCCATCAAACCAGGTATAGTTGAAGTCCCATACACAATGAAAACTGATTGTGGAATAGTTTGTGTTGCAAACTCTATCACAAATACACCAGGAACGGTTACTGTTGAAGTTGATGGAAACAAAAAGTGTTACTATGTTCATTGGATATGGGTTGTAAGCCCCCAACCAGAAGTTTGTTACAAAGAAATAATCTCCGGTTTTGAGAAATATACAAGGAGGTTTTTTGGTTGACAGGATTTCTTGGTTTCTTTCTACTTTTCGCAGTCTTTGGAATGATTGTCTGTTTAGCTTTAACAACCTACAGGGTTGTTGCTGGACCAACAGCACCTGACAGAGTTGTTGCTGTAGATGTAATGGTAAACATAGTGACCGCGATGATGGTTCTTCTAGGTGTATATTACCAAGAACCTATCATGGTAGATACAGCTCTTCTACTTGCATTCCTATCCTTCATCGGAACACTTGCTATCTCAAAATATCTTGAAGGGAGGGGTTTAGGAGACTGACCTTCCTTGAATTTTTAGGATGTCTAACCATTGGATTGGGAGTTTTTTGTTCTATCGTCGGTGCTTTAGGTCTTTTAAGGTTCCCCGATGTTTTTATCAGAATACATGCAGCCACGGTTTCCGTTATAGGGGGGGCTGTTGTTTCCATCTTTGGAGCAGCTCTCCTAACATTTCCTTTCAACCTATCTTTTTCAATAAAAGCTTTCCTTATAGCTGGAATTATCTTTCTTACTTCTCCCGTAGGTTCTCATGCAATCTTAAGGGCTGCACATAAAAGTAAAACTCCTATGTGGAATGGAACTGTTTGTGATAAGTTAAGGGAAGCTGAAAAAAATGTTTGAACCTATGTTTATTTTTCTCTTAGTCCTACTAGTCTTTTTAGCTGTGGTTATCGTTGAACTTAAAGACTTACTTTATGCGGTAATTGTTGCAGCAATTTACAGTATCATCATTGCTTTATTGTTCTACATGTTGCAGGCTCCAGATATAGCCATAACCCAAGTTGTTGTAGGTGCAGGTATCCAAACAGCCCTGTTTATAGCAGCAATAGCAAAAAGTTTGAGGATGGAAGAATGAAAAAAACCAGAAAAATGATTGAAGCTTTTCTTGTAGTCGGTGTAGCTTTAACCTTCATATTTGTTGTAGCATACTGTCTTCCACCTTTTGGTCTTCATCCCTACCCTTTGGGACAATACTACATTAAAAATACTCTAAACCAGGTTGGTGCTTGGAATGTTGTTTGTGCAATTCTTTGGGATTACAGAGGTTATGACACCTTAGGTGAAACCGCCGTGCTTTTTGCAGCAATAGTAGGGGTTGTCATGTTGTTTAGGGGTGTTACAAATGGAAGGAATGACGGTCATAGTTAAAACTGTTACACGAATACTTGCACCCGTAATGTTTCTTGTAGGTATCTATGTAACCCTTCATGGTCATCTAACTCCAGGTGGAGGTTTTCAGGGAGGAGTTATGCTTGCAGGCACATTTGTGATGCTTCTTCTAGCCTTTGGTGTAGCTTCTCTAGAGAAAAAAGTCAGTTTCAGGGTTGGGGAAACGGTTAAAGGTATCGGTGCGGCAATGATAGCCTTTACGGCTGTTGTGGGATTGATTTTTGGTTTTTGGTTTTTTAAAAACATAGGTGTTTACTGGTACGGTATTCCTGGAGAAGTTTTTAGTGCGGGAAGTCTTCCCCTTTACAATATCTGGGAAGCAGCCCATGTAGCTCTTGCTTTTCTTGTTGCTTTCTACTGTTTTACAAAGAAAGAATCTGGTGATAAAAAATGAGTTTTCCCTACGTGATCTGTATGGTTTTAGTGGCAATCAGTATGTATTGTATCCTATGTAAAAGAAACCTCATAAAGATAGTCATAGGTTTAACGGTTTTAGGTGACTCCATCAATCTGTTTTTGATATGTTTAGGTTACAAGTTTGGTGGAATTCCACCGATCATTACGGAAGAATATCTAAGAAACCTACCTGTCTTTTTCACATTGGCTGTAGACCCTCTACCCCAAGCTTTTGTTCTTACAGCAATCGTAATCAACATGAGTATAACTGCTTTAGCCTTGGCTTTAGCAGTAAAAATCTACCAATATTACGGAACTTTGGATGCAACTAAGATTAGGAGGCTTAAAGGATGATCCCCTCAGAATGGTTACCTGTTGCTATAATAATAACTCCCCTTGTTACAGGTTTTCTTCTCATTCCACTTGGTCCTTATACTTCAAAAAAATTTCAGGGTTTTTTTGCAACAATAGCTTCATTTTTGACTTTTGTTTTTACAGTTTTACTTTTTTTAAAGGTTATTGACGGTACGATTGTCATACATAAGATGGCTGGTTGGAAGGCTCCCTTTGGTATAGTTTTGGTTGTAGATGCTCTCAACGGATTCGTAACGATGGTTGTTGTTGGAATAGTAATGCTAGCAACAGTTTACTCAATAGAATACATGAAACATGATACTGGTTTAAGTTACTATTATTCTCTTTTAATGCTCATGCTTAGTGGGATGGTTGGTGTAACTCTTACAGGTGACCTTTTCAATCTCTTTGTATTTCTGGAAATAGCAAGTATTGCTGCATATGGACTTGTAGCTTTTAGGTTGACGGAGTTAGACCCTCTCGAAGCTGGATTCAAATATTGTATAATGGGAGCAGTTGCAACTTCTTTTATTCTTCTGGCTATAGGTTTGTTGTATGGCCTTTTGGGGACGGTTAACATGGCTGATATGGCTGAAAAGCTTAAAACAGGAAATTTTCTTTATGGTGCTAAAAACGGAAATATAATCTTACCCATCATTCTTGCAGTTTTGATATGGGGGTTTGGAATTAAAGCTGCTGTTGTTCCCATGCATACTTGGCTTCCAGATGCACATCCAGCTGCTCCAAGCCCCATCAGTGCTATACTTTCCGGTGTTTTTATCAAGGTTGGTGTTTACGCTATGATTCGTGTCTTATTTACTATCTACGGAATTCAACCAGGAAACTGTCTTCTTTTCTATGTTATGACGTTTGGAGTTATAACCATGGTTTTTGCTGGATTTCTAGCTTTAGCTCAATCTGATGTTAAACGTATGCTTGCATTTTCAAGCATCATGAACATAGGCTACATTCTTTTTGGTGTGGGAATCGGAAACTTTTTGGGTTTGGTAGGAGGTTTATTCCACCTACTTAACCATGCAATTTTAAAGGCTCTACTCTTCCTTGCAGCAGGGTCCATTATCCATCAGACAGGTATAAGGGACATGCGTCAACTTGGAGGTTTAGGTAGAAAAATGCCGATTACCTTAACAGTGTTTGTTATAGGAGGTTTTGGGATAGCTGGTGTTCCACCCTTAAACGGTTTTGTAAGTAAATGGATAATCTTTAAAGCTGCCATTGAAACCGGTCAACCAATCCTTATATTTTATGTGGTTATGGGTGTTGTTATGAGTGCAGTTGCTGTAGCCTACATAGTAAACGCATTACGTAACATCTTTTTTGGAGAATCAAAAATCGACCTAGAAAACGTGGAAGAATCTCCACCTTTAATGTTGATACCAATGGTTATCCTATCAGCAATGGTAGTAATCCTAGGAATTTTCCCTCAATTTGGTTTTAACCTAGTAGAACCAGCTGTAAAAGCAACAGTTTTTCCCGCTTCCTACATCCACCAAGTGTTGGGGGGATGATGTAACGTGTTAGAATATACTCCATGGCTTTGTTGGATTATCCCGATTCTAGGAGCTGTTTTAACACCTTTGTTTGCTAAGATACATCAAAAACTCATGAATTATGGAGCAGTTATCTTCTCCTTTATGGGTGCTGTGATGGCTTCACTCATGGTCTTTGCTTATCCAGGTGTACTGGAAGGAAAAAGTTTTGCGAATTTTTTCCCACTTTCTGTTGAATGGATCAAGGTTGGTGAAGTTCAGGTTAAAGTAGGTATGCTTGTCGACCCTCTTAGTGTGCTTATGGCTAACCTTGTAGGTTGGATAGGTTTCCTCATAATGGTTTATAGTTTAGGATACATGCATGATGACCCCTGTCTTCCTAGATACTGGTTTTTCATGAACCTTTTCATAGGTAACATGCTTCTTCTAGTTCTTTCAGACAATTTTATTCAGCTTCTCTTTGGATGGGAAGGGGTTGGTTTATGTTCCTATGCCCTCATAGGTTTCTGGTACAAAGACCTACCGGAAGAAAGACATGTAAAGTGGGTTGGTGAAGGTATCGAAGAATACTCTCCTTCCCATGCGGGAATGAAAGCTTTCCTAACAACAAGGGTTGGAGATGTATTCATGTTGGCTGCAATATTCTTAATTTATTCTCAAGCTCAAACTTTTAACTTTGTAGAACTCCAAGAAAATCTTGAATGGTGTAGAAACCTTGCAAACATAGGATTGTTGATACCTACACTTCTTCTTTTACTTGGTGGCCCATTTGGAAAGTCTGCTCAAATTCCCTTTATGGAGTGGCTTCCAGATGCAATGGCAGGTCCAGCTTCTGTTAGTGCACTCATCCATGCTGCAACAATGGTTAAGGCTGGAGTCTACCTGCTTGCAAGACTTTTCCCCATTTTCTATCTAGCAATGCATACATGTTCACCCAACATTTCAATCTATTTTCAGACCATAGCTTGGATTGGAGGTTTAACAGCTTTTATTGCGGCAACTCAAGCAATGGTTTCAAGAGAACTTAAGAAGGTTTGGGCTTATTCAACCGTAAGTCAAATAGGTTACATGATGCTTACCCTTGGAGTTGCAGGTTTCCTAACTGATGACCTAGTTGTTGCCGCTTTTTCCGCGGTTCTTTTCCACCTTGTGAGTCATGCCTTGTTTAAAGCAACCCTCTTTCTTTCTTCGGGTTCTGTAATTCATGCATTTGAGTCAAGATTTATGGATGAAATGGGTGGGGTCAGAAAAATTATGCCTTTCACATTTTTTAGCATGTTGATTGGGGCTTTAGCCCTTTCGGGTATCCCTCCTTTAAGCGGTTTTTGGAGTAAGGAAGGCATACTTAAAACCTTAACTGCAGCGTTTTCAGTCAACCCACAAACCTACATTTTGTTCCTTTTTGCAATCCTTACGGTTGGTTTAACCTTTTTCTACAGTCTAAGAGCTTTAGGTTTAGTCTTTCTTGGAAACAAAAAACCTAAACCAGAAGGTTTAAGGGAAGCTCCTCTTCTTATGTGGTTTCCATATCTGACCTTGGCTGTGGTAACAATTATCCTAGGTATATCTGCACCCCTATTCCTTGAAAGATTTTTCCATCATTTCTACAGTCAAATGATTCCTGTTCAGCGAGTAGAAAGTTTTCTTCCATATAAAGAAACCAGTTTGGAGTGGGTTGTCCCCCTATCTTCAACTTTTATGCTTTTGATGGGAGGTATCCCGGCTTACTACTTCTACTTAACAAGGAAAAAAGACATAAAAACCTTTATCGGTCTAAAACCCAAACTTAAAAAAATCCAAACTTTTCTTTTCAGAAGATGGTACATAAACCTAGCATACTACAAAATCTTTGTTTATCCAACAATAATTCTCAGCCGAAAAGCATACCAAATCCCGGAACTTTCAGGTTTAGATAGGTTTAACAATCTAATAGCAAAAGGAGTAATTTCACTTTACAATCAGCTCAGAAGAACTCACACCGGAATATTTAACGACTACATGGCTGGTTTAACAGGAGGCCTCATAGCTTTTCTAATAATCTTTCTTCTAGTTTGGTTGGGTGGTTAAAAATGCAACCTGAATACGTTCTATTTCAAATAGTTTTCCTACCTATTCTGGTTTCAGTTTTTTTAACGATGCTTCACCATCAAATCAAAGGTAAAATTGCTGGATGGTTATGTTTTATCTGTTTAACCTACATCTTAATTCTTGTGTCTATCTTTACCGTTAACTTGTTTTTTGGAACATCCAAAGCCTACATATACAGTGTTGTGTGGGCTGCTTCCTTAGGATTAACCTTTGGATTTTTAGCTGATGGTTTAGGGATGGTTATGGCTTTAACCATAACTCTTCTCTCAGCCGTTGTAGCTGTTTACTCCATCAAATACATGGAAAACGAAGAAAACCTTCCACTATACTTTAGTTTGTATCTTCTTTACACAGCTGGGATGCTGGGTACAGTTTTAGCTTCAGACCTCATCGAGTTTTACGTTTTTTTTGAGCTTATGCTCATACCTTCTTGGGCTTTGATCCATCTTTGGGGGACAGGTGAAAGAGAACGGATAGCCTTCAAATATCTTATTTACACACATGTAGGAGCATTATCCCTTTTGATCGGTATATTAGCAACAGGGGCCGTCTACGGAACCTTCAGTCTTTTAGAGATAGGAAAAACTTCAAAAGAATTACAGGTAAACTTTTTTACGGCAAAACTGACCGTTTTAGCCTTACTTGTTGGGCTTATGGTAAAACTTGCAATATTTCCCTTCCATACATGGCTTCCAGATGCTCATGCGGAAGCTCCCACCCCTATCTCAGCTCTACTTTCACCAGCCATGATTGGAATAGGTGGTTACGGGATCTTCAGGATAATCTTTACAGCCTTCCCCAAAGTTATCCAAAACTTTTCATTGGGGCTTTCCGTTCTTGCTTTAACAACCATGGTTTACGGGGGACTTATGGCATTAGCCCAAGATGACATAAAGAGGCTTTTAGCCTACTCCAGTATAAGTCAAATGGGTTATCTTCTTTTTGGTTTAGCTTCCATGTCAACTTTGGGTTTGGTGGGGTCGATGTTTCATTATTTTAGTCATGGAACTTCAAAAGCCATTCTTTTCATGGTTTCAGGTATTTTTATCCATCAAGCAGGAACAAGAAGCATAAAAAAGCTTGGAGGTTTAGCTTCAAAACTACCTTACACATCTACAGCAATGACAATAGCATTTCTAAGTATCTCCGGAGTGCCTCCCTTTAACGGTTTCCAAAGTGAATGGATGATATTCTTGGGAGCCATCTTGTATGGAGTTAATCAAAACCAGATTAGTAGGGTTATTATTGCCGTTTTTGCCGTTGTTGCTTCAACTCTTACCATGGGATACGCTCTTTGGACAATAAAAAGAACCTTGTTTGGAAGAGTTCCTGACCAACTCAACAATGTAAAAGAAGCTTCAAAACTGATGGTCCTACCTTTACTTGTCCTGATGGTAATAACCGTCTTGACAGGAATTTATCCACAGTTTTTAAATGAACTACTTGTTTCAACAGTACAAAAGTTAACACCCTAAAATTGAGAAAAATTATTAGATGAAAAATTCAAGTTTTGAAACACCGATAATCTCGTTAAAACTTATATCCAAAGCGTTTAAAACTTGTTCAAAAGTTGTTTGAATATGTTCAACATATTTTTCCACATCAATTTCATCTATTGAAGCTAAAGATAGAAGTTTAACTCCAGGGTCTCTCTTCACTTTTACATATCGAATGATCGAACCTGCTCCGATCTTTTCTTTTTCTTCTTCTGAGAGCTTCTTTAAAGCCTTAACATGTTGAGGAGTTGTCTTATTGTAAGCTTCAATATCTTTTCCAAGAACAACCGTAAAAGCAAGTTCTTCAAGCGGATATTCCTTGTTCTTCAACTTCTGGTAGCATTCTTGAACTATCTTCTTTATTCTGTCTTTTGCTTCAAAAAACTCATCTTCACTTTTCACTTGACCTAAAATCTTAACCATCTCGATAAAAGCTTTCTTTAAAAACTCAGGTGTGTTTCTTTTCTTCCCGGTCAGACCCTTAATTTCAACGTTCCCGTCAGGATAGACTCCAATATAGTTTTTCTTTCTCGTTGAAAAAACAGAGTATC
>CAZNLG010000040.1:0-9461 GCA_964573765.1 uncultured Candidatus Bathyarchaeia archaeon
CCCCCTGTTCCAACAGCTCCACCCCCACCACCCAAACCCAAAGAACTACCCAAAGTTGAGTTCAAACCACCTGTAAAAAAGTATCCAGGTAAGATTGCAGAAGTAACCTTAGGAGCAACCAGAGCCGACGGTGGAACCAGAAGTAAAACCATAACTATCGGTGGAGAAACAATGCCTACCTTCCATCTTTTTGAAGGTTCACAACCACATCCCCCCGTCATTGCTGGAGATGTTTTTGACATACCCATTCCTGTCCCAGGACCCGTTAGCAAATGTTTTGGTGGAAAAGAAACATTAAAAGACCCATTTAAATGGGCTAAGATGTGGGTTGAAAAATTTGGGGCTGACCTTATAGATTTTGAACTTATCAGTACCGACCCCTACATTAAAGACACACCTGTAAACGAAGCTGTTCGAATGGTTGAAGACATGCTTCAGGCTGTGGATGTTCCCCTAATAATTGGAGGTTCAGGTAACCCAGAGAAGGATGCAAAACTTCTACCTAAAATTGCTGAAGTATGTGAAGGTGAAAGAGTTCTCTTAAGCTCTGCAACCATGGATATGTGGGAACCTGTAGCTCAGGCTGCAAAAAAACATAACCAAGTTGTGCTTGCTTGGACTTCCATCGAAGTAAACCAAGCAAAAGAATTAAACAGGAAACTTTTCGAGTACATTCCCAAAGAACAAATAATCATGGACCCAACTTCAGCTGCACTTGGTTACGGAATTGAATATGCATTTACAGTGATGGAAAGGATACGTCTAGCAGCAATCATGGGTGATGAAGAACTTCAATGTCCACAGGGTTCTGGAACTGCAAACTCATGGGGTGCAAGAGAAGCTTGGAAAACAGACCCTGAGTTGGGTCCAAGAGCCTACAGAGGACCTCTCTGGGAAACGGTTGGAGCTTTAACCTACCTACTTGCTGGTATAGACCTTTTCATAATGTTACATCCTGGTGCTGCTAGGACTCTAAAAGATGTTATTGGTTGGTTGATGGGTGAAAAGAAACCACCCACCTTCATGGAGCTTATAGGTATCGGAAAATAAGGAGGAGTGTAAACGATGCCAAAGAAAAAGTTAGGTCCTATGGATATCTATCCCTTACTTCCCAAAACTAACTGTGGAAAATGTCCTCAAAAAGTTTGTATGGGTTTTGCTGTTCAACTTGCTGAACGAAACGTAACTCTGGAAGAATGTCCTCCACTGTTTGAAGACCCAAAATACAAGGAGAACCTTGCTAAACTACAGGAGCTTTTAGCACCACCAATAAAAGAAGTTGTAATTGGAACTCCAAAACGTCGTGTTAAGATAGGTGGAGAACTTGTACTTAGAAGACATGAGCTTCGTTACCTCAACCCAACAGCCTTTGCGATAGTTGTTAACGATGAAATGCCAGAAGATGAATTGGTTAAGAAAGTTAAGGAAATCGAAGGTTTCAAATACACATACATAGGTATGGACCTAAAACTTGACATGGTAGCTGTTAAATCCACATCCAATGAACCATCAAAATTTGAGAAAGCTGTAAAAAAGGTTGCCGAAACCACAGATATGCCTCTAGTCTTATGGTCGTTTGACCCTGCCACGATGGAACGTGGTTTGGAAGTTGTCAAAGACAGAAACCCGCTTCTTTATGCAGCTACAAAAGATAATTGGCAGGATATGGGTGAACTTGCACTAAAATACAAATGTCCATTAACAATTTATGCTCCCAACGACATTAAACTACTCAAATCAATCACAAGCGCATTAAAAACATGGGGAATCGAAGACCTTACATTGGATGTTGGATGTGACTTTGGGGAAGGTATACGGGATACCCTCAACAATTTAACAATGCTAAGAATATCCGGTATCGAAGATGCAGATGAAGTTTTAGGATTACCGTTGGTTGGAGCACCTGCGATGCTTTGGGACAAAGAACGTGAAGAAAAAGACCCGGAAATAATTCGATGGAAAGAAGCATGTCTTGCAGCAATGATGATCGTAAAATATGCGGACCTTCTAATGTTAAGTAGTGCAACTATGTGGTCTACCCTGCCCCTCATCATCCTCAGAAACAACATCTACAACGACCCAAGAAAGCCCGTCAGCGTGGAACCTGGACTAAGAGTCTTTGGAAATCCGGACCCTGAAAACTCACCGGTCTTCGTCACAAGCAATTTCGCATTAACATACTACACCGTTCTCAGCGATATTGAAAAATTAGACTGTTATCTGTTGGTTGTAGATACTGAGGGTACTAGTGTTGAATCAGCGGTTGCCGGACGTAAATTTACCGCCGACAAGGTGGCTGAGGTTATTCAGTCTTCCGGTATTGAGGAGAAAATAAAGCATAGAACAATGATCATTCCAGGTTTGGCTGCGAGGTTGAAGGGAGACCTTGAGGATGCAACCAAATGGGACATATTGGTTGGGCCGAAAGATTCTTCAGGAATACCTGCCTTTCTGAAGGAGAACTGGGAAGGAAAAGACCATACACCAGGATGGAGTTACAAGTAACTCCGGACAAATTTTTTAACAAAACATGGTTTCCCAAAAATCCATCTGTGTCTTGGTTCAGGGTTGGTATGGTCAAAGGATAGTCCTAAATCTGAAAAAAAGGTTTCCTCCCGACTGGACGGTTAAGGTTTACGAATTTCCAACTTCCCTTCCCACCTTTATTGAAGAACCAGAAGAACTTTTACCTAAACATGTTTCTCCATGTAACCTTATTCTTTCTCTTGGTGAGCATCCTGCTATTGCATTACTTTTACCAAGCTTGGTAAAAAACACTAAAGCTGAAGGGGTTATAGTTCCTATTGATAACTCTGATTGGGTTCCACCAGCCGTTAAGAAGGAAGTATCGGAAGAACTTACAGGGTTGGGTGTTGTTTCGGTTTTTCCCAAACCTTTCTGTTCCATGGAAGCAAATTCAAGTAACAAGTTAATCGATGAGTTTGCTAAAAAATTTGGAAGACCCAAATTAAACATCACCTTAAAAAACGATTTAATCATAAACGTGGATGTTTTACGTGGTTCACCCTGTGGTTCTACCCATTTTGTGGCTGAAAGATTGTTAAACATAAATAAGTCGGAAGCAGCGGTTAAAGCAAGTCTTTTTGCCCAAACCTACCCATGTTTAGCTTCAAGACAAAAAGATATTGAATATGGTGACTCTCTTATCCATGTTGCAGGTTACATTCTTAAGAGTTCTGTTCTAGAAGCCTTAAAGAAAGCTTCCTAAATCAGGACCTGTCTTATGTTGTAGATTTATACCAAAAGTTTTAGTGTTCTTTTTAAGTAAATAACTTCACATAAAGTTATGATAAGTGGAAGTTTTGAGGTTTCAAAAGATGATTACTTCTTATGATGTAGGAAGCCTCCCGTTGGAAGGAAACATGGAGAAGTTAAAGAAAACTTCTTCCCTTTCCATGTCTGATTACTTTAGAGAGAGGGTTGTTCAAGGGTTTATAGATAAAGTAAACATGGGAATAGACATTCCCAACTATCCTCAATACCGTGACATGAATGAAATGTTTTTGGAGATGATGGATGGAATCATAAAAACCAAGGATGGTTATGAAATGGAAGAAAAACCCACATTAAAACCACATTTTTCCAAAATAACTGAAATGGAAATGTTAAGGTTAAACCTAAAAGAAATCTCGGAAAAAATTGGTAAAAAAGTTCAGATAAAAATGTGTGTAACAGGACCATACACCCTTTCAGCTTTATTTACCTACCCTAACAGTGACATCTTTATTCTACTTGCCGAAGTTATGGTCAGAATAATCCAAGAAAATGTTTTTAAGGAAAAACATGGAGAAGTTTGTTTTCTAAGTTTAGATGAACCACTACTTGGAATGGTTGATGATGTAAGGTTAGATTTTAGTTCCCAAGGAAGAGAGATATTGATAAAGGCTTGGGAAACCATCTTTTACCAAGCCAAAACAAGAAGTTTAAAAACTTCCATCCACCTACATAACACTACCCATGACTTCTTTTGGCAGGTACGTTTTCTTGACGTTATAGAATCTCATGTTGACGACCCTTTTTACACTTCCAACCAAACCAAAAAGACTTTGGAAAAAACAGATAAATTTACAAAGGCAAGCATCTCCATAACCAACTTTGATGTTTTGGTTAGACAAAAAATTAAAAACAGTTTACCTTCCAACGTTTCCATCGAACAAAGAATAGGTGAAATTTGGAAAGAAATAAAACATGGTAAAACAAATCCTGAATTCTTTCTTGAAGATGTTTCATTGATGGAAAAAAGACTTAACAAGGTGGTAAAACATTTTGGTGTTGAACGAGTTATCTATGCAGGACCTGAATGTGGACTTGGAGGTTTTCCAAGCTACAATTGTGCACTTGAATGTTTAAGAAGGACTTCCCAAGCCATAAAAAACGTAAACAAACAATTAACATGAAGATATTTCGTCCTTAAACAAAAAATTTTTATGGAAGACTTTTAGTTATCCTTCTAAATCTCTAGCTTCCAATAAAAGTGAAAAGAATGGTTCGTCTTCAGAAAGCACAAGTTGCTTATGTAGACCCAAGTAAATGTTTACGTTGTTTTAAATGTCCACCAATAGAAGTTTGTCCCAGTAAGGCTATTTCTAGGCTGGACCCGGATGAACCACCCTTTGTTGATGTGGAATACTGTTTAGGTTGTGGTGAATGTGCCAAAAAATGTCCAGCAGCTGCTATCTCAGTTAAAATATAAGTTGAAGGAGGGTTTAGGTAAACGGCGGAAAAATTATGGAACTGGGAAAAATGTAAAACAAACATCAGAAATTTGAGGGGAAGACTTGGCTTTCCAGATAAACCTTTCCTAGACTTTTTAGGGCTTACCCTATCCTTAGAAAATGGTTCAATCTATGACAACTTGAGAAAACAGATTTATCCACATGAATATCTTGCTTGGGAAACCATTTACTGTATTCTTTATGCATACTCTGAAGCTGAACCAACCTTAGAAACATCAAAACTTGTCACTTCAAAACATCTACAAGGAGGTTCATACTGTAACGTTGCTGTTGAAAGAGCAAAATCAACAATCATAAAAACATTTGAAACCAAACCCAATCTGTTTATTGAATCTGCAAAACTTTTAGGCGGGTCAAAAATAGAGTTTCAATATGGAGATTACTCTGTCAGAATAAACGCACTCCCCCTCATACCCATCTTTATTGTTTTTACGGAAAAGGATGTAGAGTTTCCAGCTTCCGTGGATATTCTGTTTGATGAATCAGTAGGTCATTATTTAAGTTTGGAACATGTTGGAATGTTAACTGAATTAACAGCAACAAGATTAAAACATGCTTATGAAGTCTTAAATAAAACTCCCAAACAAGGATAGCTTTAAACCAATTTTTGAGTTAATTTGAAAAAGGGAAACTTACTTAAAAACCCGGAAGCTAGGTTATGGGTGTTGATGATGGATAAGAAAATGCCGTTTAAGCTTTTGGTACCCTACCAAGAAGCGTTAAAACTTATCCTAAAACATATAAAACCCATCGAACGAAAAGAAAAAGTCAACATTGAAAGGTTAACTGGTAGAGTTTTAGCTGAAGATGTACAAGCCGATGTTTTTGTACCACCTTTTAACAGAGCTGCAATGGATGGTTATGCAGTCAGGGCTGAAGATACTTATGGGGCTACTTCAACTAAACCCAAAACTTTAAAACTTGTAGAAATATCAAGTGCAGGTAAACCAGCAAAAAGGATGGTAGGGAAAGGTGAATGTATCCAAGTTGCAACCGGCTCACCCATACCTACCGGTGCTGATGCTGTGGTTATGTTGGAGTTTACGGAAAAAGTGGATGAAGAAGTACATGTTTTTAAACCTGTGTATCCTGGAGCAAATATTTCCCTTATGGGTGAAGACATCAAAAAAGGAGAAAACATTCTAAGAAACGGAGATTTGTTAACACCCGCTAAAGTTGGAGTTTTAGCCGCTCTTGGTAGAAAAGAAGCCTATGTTTACGAGAAACCAAGAGTAGCTGTGGTCCCCACAGGTACGGAAATTAAAGAACCTGGCTCTTTGTTGGAAGAAGGACAAATCTACGATGTAAATTCTTACACTTTGATATCTGTCCTCAACCAAAACGGTTCTGAACCGGTTAGATTCCCCCCTGTACCAGATGTTTTTGAAGAATTGGATAAACTTGTTAGAAGTTTGGTTGACTATGATATGATAGTTTTTTCTGGGGGGAGTTCTGTTGGTGAACGTGACCTTTTAGCACAGGTAATTAAAGAGTCAGGTGAAATACTGTTTCATGGAGTTCAAATTAAACCGGGTAAACCAACCTTGTTTGGTTTGATAGATGGAAAACCTGTTTTTGGTATGCCTGGTTATCCAACATCTTGTCTAAGTAATGCATACCTGTTGCTTGTACCAGCCGTTCGAAAGATGGCAAGACTACCACCCAAACCAAAACGAACGGTTAAAGCAAGAATCTCTCAAAGGGTTGTTTTAGGTTCTGGTCGTGAACAGTTTCTTACAGTTAAAATTCAGAACGGTAAAGCTGTTCCTGTTTTTAAGGAATCTGGAGCTATCACAAGTATGGCTGAAGCAGATGGTTACATAGTTTTACCAGCAAACTTGGATGTTTTAGAAGTGGGAGAAGAAGTTGAAGTTATTTTACTGGAATAACTTCTATCAACAAAAAAGCAAGGTAAAAAAGTGGTTTTGAATTTTAAAATTTTGTTTATTGAGAAATCTTTAGGATAGATATTGGTTTCTTTTCTAAGATATCCTTTGTAAGTTGGGTTAGATTGGAATAGGTTAAGGCTTTGGTTGGACAGGAAGCTACACAGGCTGGGTTAAGGTTTTTTTCGGTTAAATGTTTACACAAGGTACATTTTTCGTTTACAGTTGGAATAAAATAGAAAACGGTTTTTTCACCTATTTTTTCAGGTTTAGTTTCCAAAACCTTTATCCACCATTCATCCATGGGTATACTGTTTTCCTGTCTACATGCAACTTCACATGCATGACATCCAACACAACGGTCAAGGTTTACATAGAAAAAACGCATATTTTTCACCACCCTAAACTTTTCTAATTTCACAAAGAAACAGTCTGTTGGAAGTTGAACCTGCGATAGGGTCTCTATCTGCATCGTTTGTTAACCTGTTCAAGTCTGCTTCAGGGTCTGTTTCTCCCCAACCCCAAACAAAAGCAACCAAACCTTCTGGAACCCTCTCCGTAATTATGGCTTTAACCTTGATACTTCCCCTTGGTGAACTAGCTTCCACAAGGTCTCCATCTTTTATTCCACGTTTTTCAGCATCTTTTGGATTAATCCTTACTGAAGGTTCAGGTTCAAACATACGTAACCATGGTATGTTACGATGTTGGGTGTGAACATAAACATCCCTAGGCCAACATACACCCATCAAAGGATATCTTTTTGCAAGGTCAGGTTTACTGATGGGTGTTTCAGGTGGTTCCACGTAGGTTGGAAGAGGATTGTATCCATATTTTTCAAGTAGTTTTGAGTAAAACTCAACTTTTTTTGATGGTGTGTTAAAACCTTTTTCTTCATATTTTTTGTAGGTTACTGGTAGAAAAACAGGTCCCTTCTTAAGTTGGTCTACAGTTAAACCACTTGGTTTTATCTGTTCATCGATGGCTTCTTCAACATCTTCCCATACAAACTCTTCCTTGTAACCAAGCTTTCTACCTAACTCAAACCAAAACTTCCAATCAGGCCATGCTTCACCTATGGGTTCGATAACTTTCTGTTCCAGAAGAACAAAAGGTGTTCTGGCAGCTGGATAAGCTGTTAAACCTGTTTTTTCAAAGGAAGTTGCTGCTGGAAGAACTATATCTGCAAGTTCAGCCGTACGGGTCATGAAAAGGTCCATCACAACCAAAAGGTCCAGTCTTTGAAGGGCTTCCCTTGTTTTTGTTACGTTTGCCAAAACTACAGCTAGATTTCCACCTTGAACTATCATTGCCTTAATGGGGTAGGGTTTCTCCGTCAAAATAGCATCTATCACGGCAGGTGCGGGTAAATGTCTGTACTGAAACATGAGTGGATAATCACCTACAGGTTTTACATCTTTGGGTAACCGGTCCATAAGCCTTATATCCACGGTAGGTATCATTGTGGGAATTAAATCTCCACCAGGTATGTCTATGTTTCCAGTTAATGCACGTAGGATGGCTAAAGCACGAGTTGTTTGAACACTGTTAATTTGATGGTCAACTGCATTACCATCATAAAGACATGCAGGTTTGATTGTTGCATACAGTCTTGCTGCTTCTCTTATCAAATCTGCTTTTACATTGGTTATTTTTTCAACAGATTCTGGTGTATATTGTTGAACATGTTCTTTTAACTTGTCAAATCCTTCAACCCATTTATCAACAAATTCTTTATCGTAAAGTTCTTCGTTGATGATTACGTTAATCATGGCTAAAGCCAATGCACAATCTGTTCCAGGTCTAAGCTGTAACCAGAGGTCAGCTTTTGCAGCCATGGCTGTAAGTAAGGGGTCAACAACTATCAGTTTTGCACCTTTTTCTTTTGCATTAAAGATCTGTCCCACACGTAGTCCACCTTCAGCTGTTCCAGGTGGATTTGCACCCCATAACACGATACATTTAGAGTTTTCATAATCAGGAGCTAACCTCATAACACCATACGTAGAAACTCCACCCAAAACTCTTGGATAATGACAAATATGACCTACGGTACAGATGTTGGGAGAACCAAACACATTCATGAATCTTATGACATAATGCCAAGCACTACCCCAATCGGAAGCCTGACCCCTGTAAACACTTAAGGCTTGAGGTCCATACTTTTTCCTGATCTCCTTAAGTTTCTTAGCTATAAAAGTTAAGGCTTCATCCCAACTAATTCGTTCCCATTTACCTTCACCCCTTTCACCAACTCTTTTTAGTGGATGTTTAAGTCTGTCTGGTGCATAAACAAGCTGAGTAGCCGCTAAACCTTTTGGACATAATGCACCCTTTGTTCTTGGGTCTTCAGGCATACCTTCAACCTTAACGATTTTTCCATCCTTCACATGTACATACATCCCACATCCTGCCTGACAAACCCTACAAACCGTTCTAACAACTTTTTCTTCCATTCTTAACCAACCTTCTGTTTGGTTTTTCTAACCATAAGTTTAAACTTAAAAAATATTTATGTTTTTTACATAGTTTAAAATTACTGTACAAGTAGGTTAAAACTAAAAAAATAAAATTAAAGTTTGGGGCAACAAAACCCTAAACAAAAATTTAGGCAAACCTTTTTGTTACTTCATCTCACCTGGCGGTAAGTTTAGTTCTTCCCTACTCTTTACCCAAAGTTCCGGTCCGCCTAAAGTTTCTTTGATGTCTATCCAGAGTCTTTTTAAAATGTAAGACCTACTCGTAAGAAGGACTATTTCTTCTGGATTTTTCATTCCTTCCGGTGTTGAAGAAACCACAGCCCTAACAACCCTAATCC
>CAZNLG010000041.1:0-9146 GCA_964573765.1 uncultured Candidatus Bathyarchaeia archaeon
CTGCCAGTACTTTTCAAATTTTAGGGGCAGAGAAAGCTCTTTTTAGGTTTCTTAGGTCCGGGTCAAAACCACCCAAACATGGTGTAATCTTTCAACATCCACTGGTTCATCAATCACCCAGATGGCAAAGAGGAAAAATTGCAAGAGCTCTTGCAGGTAAACTTACGATAGCTGCTCGAATAGATGCTTTTGGAGGTCAAAACCAAGGAGCAAAGTTAAGGGCTGACCTTGAAAAAAGGGTTGAAGAAATAAGGGAGAAATATAAATCTCCTCCCCCAAAACCCAAGAAACATAAGAAGAAAGGGAAAAAACGTTGAACATCCAAAAAGTTGAACCCCATGAAAAATTTGATGGAATCTTCTGGGTTTTGATGGAAGATGGAAGTCGTAAACTTGCAACAAAAAACCTAGCTCCAGGTAGAACCGTCTATGGAGAACGACTTGTAAAGTTTCTTGGAGAAGAATATCGGATTTGGGATCCCTATCGAAGTAAGCTTGCTGCAGCGATTTTAAAGGGTTTAACAGTTTTCCCGATTAAAGAATCAAATAAAGTTTTGTATCTTGGAGCTGCTACCGGAACAACAGCAAGTCATGTTTCAGATGTAGTAGGTAAATCTGGTAGAGTTTATTGTGTTGAGTTTGCTGAAAGAGTTATAAGAGAACTTGTAAGCAATGTTTGTACCTACAGGTCAAACATGGTTCCCATTCTTGCTGATGCCAGACATCCTGAAAGTTACAGGTTTATGGTTGAGAAGGTTGATTTCATCTATTGTGATGTGGCTCAACCTGAGCAAGCAAAGATCCTAGCTGACAATGCTGAAATATATCTTAAACAGGGAAGTATGGCTGCATTAGCTGTTAAGGCTAGAAGTATCGATGTAACAAAACTTCCTTCTGAAGTGTTTAAACATGAAACCCAAGTTTTAGAGTATAGAGGGTTTAAAAAAATCGAAGCTGTAAACCTTGAACCTTACGATAAGGCTCATAGTTTAATCGTTGCTGAATATATTGGTGTATAGGATAATGGTTTTAAGTCTTGAACATCTTTTATCAAATCTGAACAATAAACTAAAAAGGGTTGTAGGTTCATGGATGAGTTACGGGGTTATGATAGATACCTAACCCACATAGACTTTATCATCAAAAGACTTAACTTACATCTACCAAAAACCAGAAAATCATTACTCCAACTTTTAGATGAAAAGTTACCCAGTGTTGACACTATCGACGGAAGTAAAATCTATTTTAAACGACATGATGTTGAAGAAGCATCAAAAATTTTACCCAAAAAGTTTCATAACTCTTTACTGTTACCGATCTTGGTTGTAAGAAGAATAGAGCTTGGTAAGGGAGTATTTACCGTTTTTGGTGGAAAAATTGAAAAACATTTTGTAAGAAAAGTTTTAGGTTTAACTCAAAAATCTTTTGAAGAACCTGAGAATGAAGAACTGTACCTCTACAAAGTTCAAGTTCAGGAACTATTAAGCAAACTTGGCTCTTTGGTCGTTATAGGTTTTGAAATACCGGATGAAAAGAAGTTTTAAGTAAAATATCTTCTAAGTTTTTCTTGGTTACTCAAAATTTCAAGTCTAACTTTCTTAGTAGTTTTCCAAGATTTTCTCAAAAACTCAGGATATTCTTTGTGGTCTTTAAACCATTTTCTGAGAAAATTCAAGGTTTTTGGGTCATGGGGATATCCGCTTCCTAAATCTCCATAGAAACTTCGAAGTTTAGCTATAATGTTGTCTCTATGAACCTTAGCCAGAATAGATGCTGCTCCAACAACAAGTCTGGTTTTGTCAGCCTTATGTTCAGAAACAATTTTGACTTTTATGGGTAAAAAATTTTCAATCTGTTTACCAAACCGTTCAGCATTCACATCTGAAGCATCAACGTATACTAAATCTGGCTTTAAGTTTTTAATGACTTCAGCCATTGCTTTTGCTTCAAGCCAGTTTAACTTAAACCTTTTCTTTCCTTCTAAAACTACCCTATCGATCTCTTGTGGAGAGATTTCAACAAACTTATACTTTAAAGCAATAAACTTAATTTTTTCCGCTAATTCCGACCTTTGTGTTGGAGTTAAAAGTTTAGAGTCTTTTACCCCTATCTCTTCAAGTTTTTTTATGTCCTGTTCTTTGAAAAGTACTCCTGCAACAACTAAAGGACCAATAAGTGAACCTCTTCCAGCATCATCTACACCTGCAACAAACAAAAATTTACACCTTATTTGTTTTGCATGTACTACCCAGTTTTATGATGGTACATTAAACTTCTTCTAGATTTCGGTTTATACTTCAAGAATTTTGCTTTTATTTTTCAAATTTTTCAGTTTATCTTTATTTTTTTATCTCGGAATGCGTAATAAAAGAGTTATAGTTATATGTGTAGATATAAGAATATTTAATTTGAGTGTATTTAGGGCTTCCAAAAGTATCGAGGCAACCAAAGTTGACAAGAAAACATGACAATCTGGAATATAAGGTTCTCCAAATAATCAAGGAAAGCGGAGCTGAAGGTATTCTTCAAAGTCAACTTTGGAAGAGGATAAACGCAACAAGTAGGGAAGGTTCAAGAGTATCATTAAAACTTGAAAAGGCAGGCTTGATCGAGCGAAAACGAGAGTTACATGAAGGTAAATGGACCTACAAACTTATAGCAAAAAAGAAAGTTGTAAACATAGATTCCATAATCAATCTACCCTGTATCTTCTGTCCAGACCAACCTAAATGTGGAACTGGAAGTGCAATTTCCCCAACTTCTTGTCCCAAACTATCGAAATGGATAGAAAGAGAAACCTTCAACCATACGGGACATGGTGAGACATAGACCATTGACCAGTTGGATTGAAAAACGTAAGAGAGACTATTTTTACAGGAAAGCACAAATGGAAGGATACCGTAGTAGAGCAGCTTATAAACTTCTCCAAGCCAATAAAAGCTATGGCTTCATAAAACTAGGAGACTTTGTGGTTGATCTAGGTTGTGCACCTGGCGGCTGGCTTCAGATTACAAGTAAACTTGTAGGTTTAAAAGGGAAAGTTCTGGGTGTTGACATCAAACCCATCCAACCCATCAACCTACCAAACGTAAGCTTTCTCAAAATAGATGTTTTAAACAAGGAACTCCCCAAAAAAATCTTAAGCATATTTGGAAGAAGAGTAGATGTTGTACTTTCAGACCTCTCTCCCAATCTTTTGGGAGTATGGGATGTAGACCATGCAAGACAGATAGATTTAGCAAAAACAGCTTTTTCCATCACAAAACAAACATTAAAAAACGATGGAACCTTTTTTGTAAAAGTTTTTGATGGCTCTTACCTGAAAGAGTTTATCTCCGAGATTAAACCTTTCTTCAAGGAAGTCAAGATTTTAAAACCTAAAGCAAGTAGACCTGAAAGTGCAGAATTATACATTCTGGGAAGAGGTTTTTATCTGTAAAACAAACCGTTGTTTACTTTGATTTTTATCTGGTCTTTGACAAGATTCTTTTAAGGGTTTCTACAGGAATATCTGTTCTTATCCCTTGAGAATTAAAATGAGTTGGATATGCTTTGTATCCTTCTTTTCTTATCCTTTCCAGAATTATCGTAAGTGGTGGTACTGGAACATTGATTAAATCACAAAGGTGACTTAAAACATAGTAGGTTGGGTTTCCATCAACTTCTTCCAAGATTCTTTCAAGAATCTTTGTTATACGTTTCTTTTGTCCCAGAATCTTTTTATCAACTGTTTCAACCATTTTTTTAACAAACTCTTTTTCCCAAAGTTTTCCAAGCCAAAGAGGACCGGAGAAATCCATCAAACTACCACAAACTTGACATTTTAATTTAAAGTCTGGAAAAATTTCATGGAAAACTTCACGGTTTAGACACCTAAAACAATGAAAAATGTAACCAAGCTGTCTTAAAGTTTGGTCTGCTTTTTTAGCACCCCTTAAGACCTTAACATAAACTCTGATATAATGGTCTGTTGAGTGACAGAAAACGGGTTCAACAGCTAAATCTATCTTCGCAGCTGAAACTGCTACGGATCCAAACAAAATTCTTACAGCTAACTCATGGCAATATTCTGTTCGTAGGGGTTTTGCTCCATAATGTCTTAAACAAGCCTTTTGATGTACCCCACACAACACCGCCATATCTGTTGCGGTCATGCAAAGTAAACCTTCACTTTTAGTTGCCCTTAAAGCTGAGTTTAGGTAGGGTATAGGGGAACCGTAGGGGTCTAGGTCTACAACATCAAATCTACCACCTTTTTTGGCGTATTTTGTAAGAAGAAAATTTGCATCTTCATTGTAAGCTTCAACAAAATTCTCAACCTTATTTAGCAAGATGTTTTTTTGGGTTAACATGTATGCTTTAAGATTTATGTCATTAACTACAACCTTTTTAACACCTTCAACTTCTTTTGCAAACCTAATACCTCGAATTCCACATCCAGCTAAAGGTTCACATACATCCAACCATCGCCTGTTTTCTGACTGAAAAACCTGTAAAACCAGAACCGCAAAATCTCTGTTCAACTCCATAATAGGGTTAAAAAAGACTGGTAGATAGGAAGGGAAAGGTTTCTCAAAAAAATCTAGGTCAGGTACAAATACTTCGGTTAAACCTTCCCTAATTTTCTTAACCGGAAAATCTAAATATTCCAACCCTAAAGATTATTTTCCTCCTACCATAATAAGGGATCCTTATGGTAAATTTAAACAGAAACACTTAAACGTCAGTAAAACTGAAATCATCGGTGAAACTTCAGAACCGACCTAATGGTTAAAACCATAAAGCTGGTTAGCTAGATGAAACGTTTCGAGAAAAACTCTCCAAGCTTTTCTGTTCAAGAAAAACATGAAAAGTTAGGTTTACTACTCAAAGAGCTGGTTGAAAGAAGTAGTGAAGGCGCGGTAATTCTTGTTGAAGGAGTTAAGGATGCTAAAGCCTTAAAAAGTATTGGTGTATCTGGAAAAATCTGTTGTATAAAAAATAGAAAAATACCTCTTTACGACCTTCTAAGCGAATATGTAAACGTGAAAGAAGAGCTTATTGTTTTAACAGATTTTGACAGAAGGGGGGTTCAGTTGGCTGAAAAAATAACAAGATACCTTGAAAAATACGGTAAACATCCAAACCTAACTTTTTGGAATCGAATATACGGTTTTCTTTCAGGCGAGATAAAGGATGTAGAAGGGCTTTCTTCCTACCTTAAACATGTTAAAAGAAGATACCGTAAGCATCCGTTATCGGTGATGTTAAGTTAAAAAAGCTTAAAAACAGCTAATCAAAACTTATTTAGGATATACTGCAGGTGAAACACAAGGCTCATCCAGAATAAACCTTCTAAATTGGAGGCGAGTAAAACCGTTAAAAATCTGTTTTACACAGAATTTGGGTTTAATTGTTTTTGGGGATGATAGTTTTGACAGGTTTATCCACAACTCCTACTGCAAAATACGTTATTCATGCAAAATTTGAAGTTAATGGTGTAGTTGAAAAACCAGATGTAATCGGAGCAATTTTTGGTCAGACAGAAGGTCTTTTTGGTCCAGACTTAGACCTCAAAGAACTTCAGAAAAACAACAGGATAAGTAGGATAGAAGTTGAGATAAAAAATGAACATAACAAATCCTACGGAACCATAACAGTAAGTTCAAGCTTAAGTAAAGCTGCTACAGCCATACTTGCAGCTGCCATCGAAAGTGTGGAGAGGGTAGGACCTTGGGAAGCAAAAGTATCCATCGAAAAAATCGAAGATTTAAGAGATGTAAAGCGAAGGCAAATCGTTAAACGGGCAAAGGAAATCCTTAAAAGATGGACTCTTGAAACCATGCCTGAAACAGATGAACTTCTTAGAGAAATTTCTGGTGTTATAAAACCACAGGAAGTAACAACTTATGGTCCTGAACAACTACCGGCAGGACCGGAGATAGATTCAGCTCAATCTATCATCGTGGTTGAAGGAAGAGCCGATGTGCATAATCTGCTTCGTTGTGGTATAAAAAACGTTATAGCCATCGAAGGTGCAAGAATTCCGGAGACAATCATCAAATTGAGTAAGGAAAAACAAGTTACGGTTTTTCTAGATGGAGACAGAGCAGGAGACCTAATCCTGAAAGAGTTACTTCAAACGATAGATGTCAAGTATGTTGCTCGTGCTCCTCCTCGAAAAGAAGTGGAAGAACTCTCCTGTAAGGAAATAATGAATGCTTTAAAGGAAAAAGTTCCTGCTTCGGAAGTAAAGATGAAGTATGCAAGAATACCTGTCCCTCCCAAAATAGTTGAAACAATAGAAGAATTAAAGGGAACATTGGAAGCGGTTTTGTTTAACGATAAACTTGAAATCTTAGCACGTGTACCCGTAAGTGAACTTGCAGAAAAACTTCCAACAATGGAAAATGTTTCAACCATAGTGTTTGACGGTATAATAACTCAAAGACTTGTAGATATTGCGGAAGAAAAGGGTGTAAGATATCTTATTGGTGATAAAATTTCAGACATAACTAAACATTCCGTCAAACCTCGACTTTTAACCTTTGAAGAAGTAGCCCCTGAGAGTCCCGCCGGAATCTAACCTTTAATCTAATTTTTCTCAAATAACTTCTCCTACCACCAGGTATTGTTTTTAAGGTTAGACAAAGACTTTTTGGTGTTAAAAATTGGAAGACCAGAGTAAAATTTTACTTAAACCAACCGTGAAAGAAGCCATACTCTACGAAAAAATTGGTAATGGAAAAGTTAGATGTACCCTTTGTGAACGTAGATGTGTTTTAAATGAAAACCAGAAAGGTTTCTGTAGAACAAGAATAAACATTCAAGGTAAACTTTATACATTGGTATATGGAGACCTTAGTGCTATTGAAAGTAGACCCATAGAAATTAAACCTTTTTTTCATTATTGGGTAGGTTCAACAGCTCTTACCTTTTCAACATGGTCGTGTAACTTTAACTGTCCTTGGTGTCAAAACCATCATCTATCTAAGGTTGAGCCAAACCCTTTTAATCCTAACTACTATCCACCCGAAACCATCATAGATTTAGCTTTAAAATTTGGAGATGAAGGTTTATGTGTGAGTTTTCAGGAACCCACTCTTTTAACGGAATGGTCTCTTGATGTGTTTAAACTTGGAAAATCTAAGGGGCTTTACTGTTGTTATGTTTCAAACGGTTACATGAGTCTTGAAGCTTTAAAACTTCTAAGGTCTGCTGGTATGGATGGTTTAAAAATAGATTTGAAAGGTGATAAAGAAACCTACAAAAAATACTGTAGTGGTGTAGATGTAGAAATTGTTTGGAGAAATGCCAGAGAAGCCAAAAAAATGGGTTTTCATGTAGAAATAGTCAATTTGGTTATTTCTCATGTTAACGATGATGAAGAATGTTTAAGATGGATTATCGATAGA
Source organism: uncultured Candidatus Bathyarchaeia archaeon (assembly GCA_964573765.1). Lineage (GTDB taxonomy): Archaea > Thermoproteota > Bathyarchaeia > Hecatellales > Hecatellaceae > CAZNLG01. Next base: position 7,394 of record CAZNLG010000041.1, read on the forward strand.
CATCTTAAAGAAGTAGGACCTGAAACTCCTCTACATTTTACATGTTACCATCCTGCCTATCAATTTCATAATCCCCCTACAAAAACAGAAACCTTAGAAAAAGCTTACAACATGGCAAAAAAAGCTGGAGTTTTGTATCCTTATGTTGGAAATCTACCTGGTCATTGGGGTGAAAACACCTATTGTCCTAACTGTGGGGAACTACTCATCACAAGACTTAACTACAGAATTGTAAACTACAAACTGACAAACGAAAATAAATGTCCTAACTGTGGTTTTAAAATACCCATCAGAGGTAGGTTTATCAGAAAAACTCCCAAATTCTTTTAACAAGTTTTTAACGAGTACGATTTAAGGCTGAGATCCTTTCCCTACAAAAATATCCAAAACAACTTGATACCAATTTGGTCCAACAGACCTTACAATTCTTGAGTTTTGAATGGAGAAATCCACATCATCAAGCCTACTTGACACTTTTTCCACAACTTTTTGTTTAGGGTCTTCATCTTTTGTGGTATAAATAAAATCATAGTAATGAATCCAGCCAGAACGGTTTTTTAAGCTTTTTATGGCATCTGGTAGGTACTCATATGCTTTGGCTGGTAACGGCATAAGAACCCTGTCAGCAACTCCCATAAGTTGTGAATTTATCAATTCCTTTGCATCTCCAAGCATGGGTATAACTATGTTTTCAACTTTGTTTAATCGAATGTTTTCTTTCAAGTATTGGATTGCTGTGGGGTTAAGGTCTATTGAATAAACTTTTAAGGGTTTTGATTTTTTGGCTAAAATGATGGAGAAACTTCCAACACCAGCAAACATGTTTATTATGGTTTCACCAGGTTTGACAAGTTGAGCTATCCTTAACCTTTCAAACTGAAGTCTGGGTGAAAAGTAAACTTTTGAAACATCAAGTTTAAACATACATCCATGTTCCTTGTAAACTGTTTCTGTTTGTTTTTCTCCAGCAATCCACTCAAAGTTTCTGGTTCTGAATTCTCCGTTGACTGGTGTTGATTGTTTTAGAACCGTTTTTACATTTTTGTTTAACTCTAAAATAGCTTTACTTATAACTTCCTTCTTTGAATCTAATTTTTCTGGTAACTTTAGTATAGCTATGTTTCCAATGATTTCTAGAGAAGACTTCAGTTCAGAGATTTCTTCTTCGGACAAAACCTTTCTAAGATAAGATTTAAAACTCTGTTTCCGCATCTTAAAACTCCCAAAATCTATGCTTTTCAAGAAACCTTATTAGTTATTTTGGATTTAAACTAGGATGGTGAAATTCTTGGCGGAAGCTGGAATCGAATATGAATGTGTAAAGTGCGGGAAAAAGGTTACACATGGAGAGTTAGCTATGATGCCTGAGTTTAAATGTCCTGAATGTGGTTACAGAATTTTAAGGAAGACAAGACCTCCCATCGTAAAACATGTAAAAGCCAGATAAAACCATGTTTATGGTTTAGCCTAATCCACACTTTTATCAGGTCTTTTCAAAAACCTTCTCCAGGGTTTCTTCTAAATCTTTTATAGCTTTTAAACTCCAAGGGTCTTTCTCGTTTGTTGTTCTAATTATTTTGACTTTTTCCTCCAAAAACTTAATCATCTTTTCTTCTAAAAGGTTAAAATCTGGGTGAAGAAAAATTTTCCTGTATTTTTTTAGATTTACATATTCAACTATTGTCTTCACAACTTCTTCCTTCATTTGTAGATTAAAAGGTTTTGCCACTTCAAACTGGGAAAGTGGATAAAC
>CAZNLG010000042.1:0-9141 GCA_964573765.1 uncultured Candidatus Bathyarchaeia archaeon
TAATCAAAACGTCTACTCCGTCTATTCCAGATGGGATTCTTTCTGAATTCATACATAAAAACCTCCAACAAACAAGGTTGTTATGACCGGGTTAAACCAAAACAGGAAGTTTAAAACTTTATCCAAAAATCCACACCTACAAGGGTATTATTTCTTCAGCTATTTTCTCAAACAAAGATATGGTATGACTGTCTTCATGGGTTTCTGGATGGTAGAAAATATGTAGATGTATTGGACTACTTTTTATGTCTGGTGCTTTATGGGTCACAAGCATAAAAACACTTCTCCAATCATGACTATGGATAAGCCAAGATAACGAGTAAAGGATAACATTACAGTTCACAGAACTTTCTTGACTGTACTTTATGATGTTTGAAAGTAAGAAACCTAGAGATGTTAGGTCATCTTTTATGGTCATAAGTCTTCTAAACGATGTTTCTTCTTTTACATCACGTAAAACCCTTACTAAGTAAACATTTTCATCATCCAGTATTCCTAAATCCCTAAGCTCCAGGGGAGATATCAAGTCATAGAGAATAACAAGGATTGTCTTTATTCCTTTTTTCGAACTTTCTGAAACTGTTTGTTTTATCCAGCTTAGTTCTTTTAAACGTGAATCACCTACACACTTAACCAAAGCAATATGTGAACGTTCGATGGGTGTTGCTTCACTTCTTCTTCTTAAAAATTCTTCCATTTGTAGTCCAACCATAGCAAACATTGGATTTGTAGCTCCATAAAGGATGATTAGCTTAGCACTTGCTGCAAGAAAGTCGATAAGGTATTGAGGGAGTAAACCAAAAACAAATGGAATATTTACGATTAAAAGTAAAATCCAACCCAAAAAGAGGGTATTCATGATTTTACCACATTTTATTCTCAACAAAAAAATTCCACCAATAAGCATAAAACCAGGAATAAAGGCAAGAACCAGTAAATCTTTGACATTTAAAATAAGAACTGAAACTATCATGGTTACAATGATGACAATGGCTAAAAATTTTTTAAGCATCCCTAATGCAAAACCAACACCAGCAAACCAAAAAATAATTGAAACAAAAAACAATGAAAACACAGGTAAGTCTGTCAGAGAATAAATTTTTGTTCTCAACAAAATTTGAGTACCGTAAAGAATAAATCCTAAACCCCATAAGAAATGGAAATGGTTTTTACGTTTCCATTTTATATAAACGTTAAGTAAAAACAATCCACAAAAAACGGTTATCCAACCGTTTACAAATCTAGCCAATAATTCAAGGTCGAACCCAAGCAACGTTATCAAATAGTAACTAAAAAACAGCTAAAAATAATATTATGTACATATAAAAATACATTTTTTGAATGTTCTTCACCCTAACATGTGTTCAGATTTTGAGTTTTTTCTTAAAAAAATTGGCAACTAAATAATGTTAAAAATGAATTTTAACAATGAATATGTACAAAAATCTGAACACTAACTTTTAGGTTTCTGGAAAAACCTACATTATCGAAACATTTTAGGAATACAAGTAACATGCTACTGTTACGGTTGTACTTAATCCTTAATCAGTTTGGGAACATCTTTTGCACATTTAACGTCCCTGTTTAAACACCTGTTATAAAATTCCTAATGTGGGTCGATTTTAAGGGAAGAATAACTTATATGCGGGTAGCTCCATGGCTTGTAATTTTTCTTCAATAATCTTCATAATTTTATTAGTAGCAGGTTTCATGTTGGTTGGAGATAGTTTAAGAGACCTTCCAGACCCAAGAACAAAGTTTCAGCCTAAAAAATCCTTCTGTAAAGAAACCGAGATTGGATATACTTTTCTAGTGAAAAAATTTTTGGTAGAGTTAGGTTGTTTTAACCTTAAAATCACGGTCAAAGTAAATGTTTTTTCCCTTAGCTGATACAGGTATACCGATTACTAAGTCTGCTTCAGGAAGGATTTTAAGTTTCATAGCAGCCACACCAACCCTATACATTACTCGATTGTCAAGGTTAAGTATGGATGCTGTTTTAACAGCTGAACCTAAAGCTATTCCCAGATCTAAAAGTTTAAAAACACAATGGGGTCCTTTAAAATCCATACCAAACTTTTTTTCTGCTTTCTCAAATTCTTCACATGAAGAATAACCACAACCTCCACAGTTTAATCCAAAGCTTTTTGTACTTTTGACACCTATCAAAACCACGGCATCTGAATCTTTAACGTTTTGAGCATCTCTTTTCCAGTTTTGGATTTTACGTTCAACACCTATTTCTTCCATGGTTTTTGCTAGAGAGTCTTTTTCTTCACCAGTAACTAGGGCTAGGAGTATATCATCTACTCCACCGGATTTTGGTGCTGTTCTGGCTGAAATAAGCATAAGTTTGGAAGCTTCTATAACCTGTTGTTTTTCTAGATTTTTACCAGTTAGGATGGGCATAGCTATCCCCCTAAACCATCTTTTTAGATTTTACTATAAAACCTATAAAGGGGTCTTTATTGAAATTTTAGCTTGAAAATGATTCCAGATGTTAGGGTTGCGACAGGTTTCTATACAAACTGGGATTCTTTTATCAAGGTTGATGAAAAAGTTTTGGATTGGATTAAAAAAGGTGGAAAGGCTAAACCTAAAACAGGACAGGTTGTTTTAGATTCATTGGAAGAAGTTTTGTATACCCTAGAAGAAGCTTTAAGGTACGGTGGAAAAGAATTTTTGATTTCAAAAGAAGTCTACGATGAGCTAAATTCTTTTTTTAGTTCAAGAGAGCGTAGGCTTGGGGGTAACGGATGTAACATGGGTAGAACCCTCTATGAGTTGGGACTAAACCCGCTTGTATCCTACCCCTGTAGACCAGTAAAGCTTATGCTTAAATCTCCGGATTTTAAGGTTGCATGTAAGGATGGATTTAGAACACCAAAACAAGCCATCAGGATTGAAGACCCCGAATATGACCACTTGATTTTTGAGTTTAAAGAAGACCAACAAAAAGAAATATATGTTTCAGGAAGACACATCCTTTCTTGGGACTTAATGTCTTTTTACGGAATGTTTGATGAAGACTTTTTTGTTTATGCTTTTAACCAAAAATACACGGATATTCTTATTTTTGGTTATGCTCATTTACTCCTACCAAGTCACAAAGAAAAAACGAGAGAAATTGCTGATAGACTTGAAGAAGGTAGAAGACCTAAAGTTCATTTTGAGTTTGGACAGGGAAGTGAAGAATCCCTTAGGTATGCGATGAAGATTTTTGCTGACAAACAATGCACAGACTCATGGGGATTAAACGAGAAAGAATGTGTCCAATATTTTTTTGCAGAATCCGAAAAACTTGAAGACTTAGAAGAATCTGTTTTAGAAGCTATAAAAAAATACGGGTTAAACAGGATTTGTGTCCACACTCCAGATTTTGCTTTCTCAATTTTTAGACGTGGAGACCCGAGAAGAGAAATGGAAGCTCTTCGTAGGGGATGTCTAATTACAGCTGCTCTAACAATGGGAGGAATAAAAGAAAACTTAGTTTCGGGAATAAACCTACCAAAAACGGAAGTAGAAGCCAAAACCGAAAAAATCGAAGCAGGATACACTTTATGTTTAGTTCCGGCTTATTCTAATCCTAACCCTAAAGTTTTGACTGGATTGGGGGATGCTTTTTCAGCTGTTCAAGCTGTGATTTCATTGGCTTAAACATAACAGCTATAAATTTTACATGTTTCTTTTCATGTAAGATTCAAGGGTTTGATGGTATGTCTGAAAAAGATAAAGAGAAAAACGATGTTCACCATTTTTCAGGTTTAGTGTTTGTTGCATGTATGTTTATTGGTGCAGGTGTTGGTTTGGCTTTTGCAAGACCGGAAGTTGGTGGAACCATTGGTATGGGTGTTGGGTTTTTACTTATGGGTCTTATAAGGATTAAAGGTGTTAAACCTGCACCAGTAACTTTAAGTCTTCCAAAAAGTTTTGGAAACATCTTTCTAACGTTTTTAGGTGTAATCGTCATCTTGGCTGGTCTTTGTACTCTTTTCTATCCAAGTTTTCTCTATCCTTATCTGGTTGGTTTTGGATTGGTTGTTTTGGGTTTACTTATCTTGTTTGCTGGTTTAACTAGGTACAGAAAAGTTACCTAGTTTTCTAACGTGGTTAATTTGGATGAAGAATTAAAATTTATTACAGATGGAATGTTGGGGAAACTTACTCGTTGGCTTAGAATCTTAGGTTATGACGTTGAATATAGACCGGATGAAGCGGATGATAAACTTATTGAGTTGGCTAAGAAAACTGGAAGAACCCTTCTCACAAGTGATTTACAACTCTACAGAAAAGCAACTAAAATGGGGGTTAACACGTTTCTTGTTGATGGTAAATCTGATGTTGAAAATCTTGCAAAAACTTCTAAAAGGTTTAACTTAAACATTAGGACCGAAGAAATTGAAGAAACACGTTGTCCAGTTTGTAATTTTAAGTTAAGACTTGCTTTACCAAGTGAAGTTGAAGGAAAAATTCCTATCACAACCTTAAAAACCTACAAGGAATTTTGGATTTGTACAAATCCAAAATGTCAAAAAATATATTGGCAGGGTAGTCATTGGAAAAAGATCGAAGAAATTCTTAAAGAAGTAAAGAAACTAACAGAATAGCATATAGCAGTAATTTTAAGGTTAAAAGAAAACAACTATTAAGGAAAAAATCGGAAAAATATCTGTTGGTGTCTTTGATGTCTTTTGAGTTAACCGATGAAGAAGGTATTTTTCTTGTTAAACTTGCAAGGGAATCCATAGTAGAATATTTAAAGACTAAGAGAAAAAAGGAACCTCCATCGGAAACACCTGAAAAATTAAAGGTTAAATGTGGAGTTTTTGTAACCCTTAACACAGTTACCGGTGGAAAAAAGAATCTTAGGGGATGTATAGGTTATCCTGAACCCATCCTACCTTTGGTTGAAGCAACCATAGACTCAGCCATAAACTCAGCTGTTGGAGACCCAAGGTTTCCTCCCGTATCTTTAGAAGAAATGAACCAAGTCGTTGTTGAAGTAAGTGTACTTACACCTTTACAGTTGATTAAAGTTGAGAAACCTCAAGAATATCCAAAAAAGATAAAGGTTGGGGTTGATGGATTGGTTGTGGAACATGGATGGAACAAAGGTTTACTTTTACCTCAGGTTCCTGTGGAGTGGGGTTGGTCTGAAGAAGAATTTTTATCCAACTGTTGTTTAAAAGCCGGGCTTCCACCAGATTTTTGGCTTCTTCCAAAAACAAAGGTCTACAAGTTCCAAGCCATAATATTTGAAGAAGAAGAACCTGATGGGAAAATAGTTAGGGTAGGGCTTAAACATTAACCAAACCTTTGAAGTTTAGGTGAAAAAACAAGATTGAAAGTTTACTTTGCTCCCTGTGGTATTGGACTTGGACATGTTGGAAGATGTTTAGAAATAGCAAAAAAACTTACAAACAAGGATTGTGAAATTCTTTTCTCAACCTATTTTGATGGTTTATCAGTTCTGAAAAATGAAAAGTTTAGGTTTGTAGAAGCCCCTACTTTTCAATATTGGTGTTGGCCTGATGGAGCTGTAGACCCTTGGAGAACCCTAAAATGGTTGAGTGGAAAACTTCTTGGAATCTTTCTTAAACAGTTGAAATTTGAAGTTAAAAAGATTACATCATTTAAACCAGAAGTTGTGGTTTCGGATAGTCGTCTTTCAACTGTTATTGCAGCTAAATTTACAGGTAGAAGAACGGTTACAATTTTAAACCAGTTTCATGTAATTACACCTGGTTTTGTTCATTATCGTGTTTTACCCACAATTTCAGACCTTTTCTCTTTTACCTTTTTAGCTTCAGGTTGGGGTTTAAGTGACAAAATCATCGTTCCAGACTATCCTCCACCTTACTCAATTTCAGGAAGAAACCTAAGGGTTCCACCAGCTTTAAAAAGAAAAGTTAAGTATGTTGGACCTATTCTACCTGTAAGACCTGAAAATCTACCAAAAAAGGAAGTTTTAAGAAAAAAATTTGGATTTGACAACCGTCCCTTGGTTTATGCTGCTACAAGTGGTCCCCATTGGGAAAGAACATGGCTTGGAAAAAAATTCATTAAGTTTTTTTCAGGTTTTCCGGAAAAATATCAAGTGGTAATTTCACTTGGTTTAAGAGGAAACCCTTCCATAAACTTCAAGAAAAACAATTTAACGGTTTACGGGTGGGTTTCTGAAAGGTTTGAACTTTTAAAAGCATGTGACCTTGTGGTTTGTAGGGGAGGACACACAACCTTAACTCAAGCTTTAGCATACGGAAAACCTATGGTTCTTATACCAACTCAAGAACAAACAGAACAAATCTACAATGCAAAAACAGCTGTAAAGCTTGGAGTTGCAAAGGTTATCGACCAACGTTGGCTTTCAAAAGAAATTCTTCTCTCAACAATCGAAGAAATGTTTAACGATGAGACATACTGGAAGAAAGCTGAAAAGATAATGAAGATAAGTTCAAAATTTAATGCAATAGAAACAACCACACAAATTATTTTGGGAAATAAAAACTAGGTTAAACTTCAAATGTTTTAAGTTTTTTAATAGATTCTTCCACAAGCTTATCAATACCGATTTTTTCTTCAAAAGTTAAAAGTTTCTCACTTTCAACATCACCATAATCTTCAAGAAAAGAAAAATCAAAAAATTTTTCTTTAAACTCAGACTTGGGAAAGTTAAGTTTGGAAGCTAACTCTTCAACTTCAAAATTTTCAAATCCGATAAGGGGATAAAAGATCGGAAGCTCTGAAGCTTCTTCTAAAGATGAGATAAGTTTTAAGATTTGGATAGGTTTAGATTTTAAGGTAACCCCAACAACAATACCCCAAGCCTTTTTTAACTCACCAAGCTTACATGCAATTTTTATGGCTGAACGTTGTTTTAGAATCTCTCTAAGACGGTTATTTTCAACTTTTTCTAAAGCTTCTAAGACATCTTTAAACGGGGCTACGTAAACTTTAAGCTTTTTCTGGGGAAGATAGGTTTTTAAGGTTTTTGCAAAAGTAAATTCTTCTTCAAAACCGTTCCAGTTTTTCGTTAAGTAGAAAACAACAGGGAAAACACCTCTTTTCATCATTAACCATGCTGCAAGGGCTGTTTGAAAATGGTTCCCAAGAAAAACTACAAGTTTTCCTTGACTTCCAACAGGAAGACCACCCCATCCCCTAAAAACTTCAGAGTAAATGTAGGTGTTTTTCTCTCTTGCTTCAACAAAGATTTTCTTGTCAGGATTTTTTAGGTTAACTTTAAGGTTTCTTTCTTTAAAACGTTTGAGAATTTCCGCTCCAATCTTAACTTCCAAGTCTTTACTTGTGTAGGGATGGGTTCCAACTCTTCTAGCTTCAACTGCAAAACTTTTATTTTCATCCAAAACTTCGTCTGCAAGTTTTAGAGATTCTTCAATGATGGATTCCATTTTTGTTGAAGTTTTTAGGGCTGGTGCCGCAAAATCAACACCAAAAATATTTGAAACAACCTTAGAAATTTTTTCAGGGTCTTCCCCCGTTATGTAAATCCGACCACCTTCTTTAGATATTTCGGAAAAGTTTAGTTTACTCATTTTAAGCTTTGTTTTTATCTGGTTCAAAAGCATCCTTTCCAGAATTCTTCGAACAGGGTCACTTTTAAGTAGGATTTCAGAATAAGCCAACAATGAAACATCAAATTTCAAAAATTTTCTCCCAAAAAATATATCTCATCCCAATACTATAAAGGTAGATGCCGATGATGCGTCCCGACAAGTCTGAACCAAAAATGAAGGTTCAGAGTTAAGCTGAGGCGTTCCCATCCCCCAGAAATTTATGTTAAGGTTGGGTAGTTGATTTTGGGGATTCATGGTCTTTTGTTTGTCGATTTGTTTGTTTCAGCTCTTATCTCATGGATTATTGTTTCTGTAGCGGTTTTTCTTGCAGCAAGAATTGTTGTTGGGAAAAGAGTTTCTTTTGTTAGTGCTTTAGGTTTGGTTTTGATCGGTGTTGTTTCCGTTCATTTTTTTTCTATATTTACAACAACCTTGTTTGGTTCTTTTCTAGGTTCAATTTTAACCTTTTTAGTTTGGCTTTGGCTTATTAAAGTCTTTTTCCAGACAAGTTGGGTTCAGGCTTTTGGGATATCCATCCTTGCCATTTTTATGCTTATAGTTGTCATGATAATTGTTGGAATCATTGTTGGATTAGTTTTAACTATCCCCTACATTCCCTTCCTACATCCAACACCAACACCAGCGTTAAAAGTTTAGGACTATGGATTATCCAAAAGAAGCCATTTCCATCTAAAGATTAGGTTAAATCTCCACAAACACATTTTGCTTCATAAAGAACCGCTAATAGGTCTTCAAAACCTTCCCATGTTTTTGCTGAGACAAACGGAATTCTTTGAGCTGGAAGAAATCTTTTAAGTATGCTAGCTATCTCAGAGTCTATTTCACTTCTTAAACCTTCCAAACTATTTTTTAAAGTAAATTCAGGATTTTCTAAGAAAACTTTAAACTCTTTAATTTTCTCAGCTTCAAGCAGGTCAACTTTGTTTAAAACGATAACCATGTTAACTCCTAAGGTATATTTTGCCGCAAGAGAGTAAAGATAAAAACTTGGAAGGGTATGTTTAGGAGAAGTTGCATCTATGATAAATATACAACAACAATCCCGAAGTTTCTTAACTATTTTTTCTCCTGCATCTCTAAAGATAAACGGTTCAAGTTGTCCGGGAGTATCTATCAAAGTGAAATCAACTTCATAGATAGGAACTTCTAATTCTGCAAGCATATCCATAGCCCTAAGGATGGCACCGTTGGGTCCTAAACTTTCATGTTTCATTATTTGTTCAACTGTAAATTTTTCTCTTACATCAAAATCAGGTTTATAAGAAGTATCTAAAACACCCGGGTCTAGGTTCATGTATTTAACAGTGTATCCTTCTTTTTGAAGGTACGGACCAAAGTTTCCAGTAAGAAGACTCTTCCCCGAACCCGCTGGACCAAGAACAAGAACTTCCATCTTCGTTCTATAGTATAATTTCACTGACTTAAAAACTCTAAAAAACTATTTAGGTTAAAGCTACCTATAGAGAAAATGTTAATTTTTCTGAAAAGAAGTAAAAAGTTTTTCACAAAACCTAAATTAACAAACCTGATTTTATCATGCTTT
>CAZNLG010000043.1:0-2641 GCA_964573765.1 uncultured Candidatus Bathyarchaeia archaeon
CCGTTATCTTTATTGTTGAAGGTGACCTTCAAACAGCCTTAAAAAGTTTTTCCAAACCAAAGTCGATTTGGGGAGCTCTTACTTCCCTCTCAATCAAGTATGGTGTCCATGTGTTTTTTACGGCTGATAAAAAACAAACAGCTGAACTCATCAAAACCATAGCCAGACAAGCATTAAAGACCAAACCAGTAGAACCTATACTTAGGGAGAGGAGAAAGATAAGAACATTGGATGAACTTCAACTTTATGTTGTTTCTTCTCTTCCAGGGGTTGGGTTAAAACTTGCAGATAGATTACTTAAAAAATTCAAGAATGTGAGAAATGTTTTTCAAGCTTCAAAAAGAGATTTGATGCTAGTTGAAGGCTTTAGTAAAAGTAAGATAGAAAAAATATGTGAACTTTTGGATTCTTCTTATAACCCATCCAAGCATACTTTACCTCACCAAAAAATCTTGGATGAAGTTTAAGTTGACTTTAAGAAAGCTTCCTAAGTTTAACTCTCCAGAAAAGGCTTTTTGTACCTGTCCACCAAAATACAACATAAACCCATACTTGGGAAGATGTAACCACAACTGTGTCTATTGTTATGCTGTAAAGTTTCCTTCCTTTATCGGATCCACAAAACCAAGAACAAATCTACTAGAATCAATAGAGGTCATGGTAAAAAACACTAAACAAAAACTTCCTGTGATGTTTAGTGATTGTACAGACCCCTACCAACCAATGGAGAAAGAGTTTAAAATAACACGAAAATGTCTGGAAGTTTTAGCTAAACATGGCTTCCCAATTTTGATAGTTACTAAATCGGACCTCGTAACCAGAGACCTTGACGTTCTAAGAAAAACAAGGAGCGTTGTATCCATCAGTTTAACTACCCTTAAAGATGAAGTAGCTCGACTGGTTGAACCTAATGCACCTTCACCGGAAAAAAGAATTAGAGCTCTTCAATTTATCACTGGAAAAGGTGTAACAACAACTGTTAGGGTTGACCCCATCATTCCCTTTTTAAATGATGATGAAAAAGATTTTAGGTTACTTATCTCCACCGTTGCCAGTATTGGCATAAAACAAGTTACAATTTCAACCTTAAAACCTGTAAAGGGATTTTTTACTAAACTAAAAAAAATCAACCCAAAACTTTCAGAAAAACTAGAGAAAATTTATGAAGAAGGTGAATGGATTATGGGTTACAAATATCTTCCTGAAAATTTTAGGTTTAATTTCCTAAAAAAATTTAGGTCGGTTGTTTTAAGCTATGGCTTAAAGTTTGCTTCCTGTAGGGAAGGCTTCCCTGAATATAATAACTCAATATGTGATGGAACAGGTTTTCTTCAAACTCAAGTTAAATTGTTAAACCATGTCTGAGTAAATTTTAAATGTAATATCTTTTGCTTAAATAACACTGATGGCTTTTCAAAGTATCTTGGAAAATGCTGTAGAAAAATTTAACAAGAGGGTTAAAGATAGACCTGAATTCCAAAAAGTTCTTGAAAAATATAAGGGGAGACTTGTCACAATAAACATACAAAACGATGCAACATACATATTTCATCTTAACCCGGATAACGTAACTTTAACGGTTTCTTCAGAAAACAACCAAGAAGACATGTATATCGAAATAAGCAAGGAAGTCTTTCAGAAGATTATCGAAAACAGAAGGATAAATCTTCAAGACCTCTTACATGGAAGGATCAAATGGAAAAACATAAGCCTAAAAGAAGTTAAACAGATTAAAAAAATCTTAGGAATAAAATCTTTAAACCTTAGAAGTGAGAAGTTTTAAAACAAAAGTGTTTAAGTAACCCTTTTAAACAAAAATCTATTCATGGCTACCGTAGCACTTGCACCAGCAAAAATAATTCTCCTTGGTGAACATTTTTGTGTTTACGGTGTTCCAGCCCTAAGTATGGCTATAGACTTTTACGCTAAAGTTTCAGTTAAATTTTGGGAAAAAAACAACATCCGTATAGTTTCAAAAAATTTTAATGTTGCAGGAACCTACAAGGATGAAACATATCTTCCGGAAAGGAACGGTAAAGAAGGAGAAAAAATCTTAAACCCAATAAGAATAGCTGCAAGAACGGTTTTAGATTATGCTAACATACCGGAAATTGGTTTAAATCTTGAAATCGACTCAAACATTCCTGTGGCTGTTGGGCTTGGGTCTTCTGCTGCCATAGCCGTCTCAACCATAGCAGCTACAGCTAAACATCTTGGATTAAACCTTTCAAAAGAAGATATTTGTAGATTAGCTTACAACCCTGAACGTCAAGTACATTTTAATCCTTCAGGTGTTGACCAGACAACTTCCACCTACGGAGGCTTAATTTCTTATCAGATAGGTAAACCCATCCAACGTATTCAAACAAAAAAACAACCCACATTTATTGTCGGTAATACTGGCATCCGGAGAACAACAGGTGAATTTGTAAAAAAGGTTTGGAAACTTAAAGAAGAAAAAGAAAACCTGTTAAAAAGTATGCTTGATACCGCCAAAAATCTTGTAGAAGAAGCGGTAAAAGCATTAGAAAAGGGTAATCTAGATTTGCTTGGAAACCTTATGGATGAAAACCAAAAACTTCTATCAAAAATCGGGGTTTCTCATGAAAAACTTGAATTGTTTATCGATGCTGCTCGAGAA
>CAZNLG010000043.1:2651-9120 GCA_964573765.1 uncultured Candidatus Bathyarchaeia archaeon
GGAGCTTTAGGAGCAAAACTCACGGGTGGTGGAGGTGGAGGATGTATGATAGCCCTAGTTGAACCTGAAACTCGTGAAAATGTAGAAAAAACAATAAAAAGGCTTGGTGGAGAAAGCTATTTTGTAAAGATGGATGAGCAAGGTGTACGTATACTTACAGAAAATTCACCGTAATCCCAATTCCAGAAACAAAAATTTTTAGGGTTTGAATTTTGAAGTTTTCCCAGATAAAAATCCTTAAGCTTGGAGGCTCAGCTATAACCAACAAAACAGAAATTTTCTCAGTTAGAAAAGATGTACTTAATCGTATAGCTGAAGAAGTTGCTGAGACAAACTTGAATTCTTTAATAATAATTCATGGTGGAGGTTCTTTTGGTCATCCCCTAGCCAAACAGTATAAGCTTTATCTTGGATTTAAAAATCAAGAACAGTTAGCTGGTTTCATAAAAACAAGACAAGCTATGACGTCCCTTAACAAGCTTGTAGTTGATGCCTTTATTTCTAAAAGTGTAAACGTTGCTTCGATACAACCTTCATCCTTCATTATAACAAAAAACGGTAAAATCACTTCCATAAATGTTGAAATTTTGAAGAAACTGCTAAAACTAGGTTTAATCCCAATTTTGTACGGTGATGTTGTAGTGGACAAAACAAAGGGATTCACAATTTTATCCGGAGACCAGCTTTCAGCAAGCTTAGCTGTAAAATTTAGAGCTGAAAGGGTTGTACTAGCTACCGATGTTGATGGAATTTTTACCATGGACCCAAAAACAAATCCAGAAGCAGAACTAATCCCAAGAATAAATTTAAACCAGTTAAAAAAGATTCTTAAAACCAAAATTAAAAACGAATCTACGATAGATGTAACTGGTGTAATGTTTGGAAAACTAAAAGAAATGATTCCAGTCCTAAAAACGGGAATCAAAGTATTCGTGGTTAATGCTTTTAAGAGAGGTAACATTTTCAAAGCTTTAACAGAACGAGAAGTTGAAGGCACTATATTAGAACCATAGGTTAAACCTTTCTTACTTCCACAATACCATCCTTAAAAATTTTTACATAATCTCCTGTCCTGATAACACTAAGAGGGTCCTTTTCCAACCGGTCGATTAAAGGAATTTCTGCTAAAACACATCCTGTAGCGATAATTGTTTCTGTTTCTTTGTTAATTATCGCTAATGGTGCTGTACCATTTTTTGCCATAGCGTAAAGCACATAGGAACCAACACTACTCCCCTTTCCATGTGGGAAGACAAGAATTTTTCCAGAAATGTTTACCCCTTCAAGTTCATGTCCCTTCTCTATTATAAAACCAGTTTTCGGGTCCACTCCACCAAAAAAGGATATTGGTTGATTAGTTGTAACAGCAAAACCTTCAACTTCCTTCTTAACAAGACTTCTACCTTTCAACTTTAAAATTTTTGTCAAACTGTAATTTCCTCCAAAATTTTTCTCGGGTTTTCAAGTTTAACTTTAACTCCAACTGTACTTGGTAGATAATAGGCTGCCTTACATGAATCGGTTACAACCTTGGTTATGTTTAATTTCTCAAAAGGTGAAACAATCATACAAGTGTCGCTTAAAACTAGGCCTCCTGCACTTTCTATAATGTCAATATATCCTAGCTTCTTAGCTTTTTCAAAAACCTGTTTTGAAGTAAAAACCCAGAGTCTACAGTTAACTTTTTTTCCTCTTAAAAAATCTGCTACATTCTCTAGTTGCTCAAGACTACAATGTGGACAACCCAAAAATACACAGTCGAATTCTTCTTCAGAAATTTCAGAAATGGTTTTTCTTATATCTTCCTGACCAACCGAAAATTTTTCACAGTTTTTTACGTCTTCATCCCGAAAAAACCTTGATTCTGGTGTTAATTTTTCTACATGGTAAAGAGTGATTGCTCCAGCAGAAGCCAAACCTGCACCCAGAGTCTTTAGTTCATCTAGGCTTGCTTCATGTAAACCTGAGATAAACGGAACACTATTCGGAAAGTTTTTTCCGACCAAATATCCTAAAACACTAAATTCAAGGCTGTCTTTGGGTTTAAATTTAAGTTTAACATGAACTGTTGGTTTTCTATTTTCTTCGAGATGATATCCATAATAAGGAGTTCTACCTGTCACAGCACTTGCAAAGGCAGATAAACCACTTTCCCTGTTTGTTTTAGCTCCTAAAACCGAGTTTGCATAGACCGTTGCTGAAGTTTCAGCCCAAGCTACATGTTCTCCAAACTTTGGGTTGTTTCCAACAAGGTAGGGAGTACATGTACACGTAGAAATTACACCCATTTTCTCGTATGCCTTAACAATTCTAAGTTGTTTCTCCGCAAAACTCCTTTCCAGACCCATCTCTTTCCATCGTTCTCTATCCATTCCCATCGGGTTTAACGTTGTTTTTACCTTAACTTTCACGTTTTCTTCGGCAAAACTCTCGATAAGCTCTAAACCTGGGTCTCCAATGTTTTTATAAGAAACACCTGAAACATGACTACTCCCTATCTTCACCATTTCTTTTGCTTCAAACAGTTCTCCTAAAGTCACAAGTAACTTCATACATTTAGCTACGCCTTCCCCAAATTCACCGTCAAGCATCCGTTCTTCTTCACGGTTTAGGTACATTGTAAAGCAGATTTCCTCCGGTATTTTGATAAGTTAAAAACTTAAAGAACGTTTTGATCTTTAACGTAAGTTTTTTTATTTTACTCCAACTTTAAAGTTCCATCTTTAGTGTTTAATATTTGGTTAAGAATACGTTTTACGTTAGAATTTTCGGGGATAACTGCTTTTTTAAATTTTTCTGGAGGTTTTGAAAGTGGTCTTGTAAGGTCAAAACCTACCTTTGTAGTTAAACCTGTTTCTTGGTTTGCCGAAGGATCTAAAGTTGAACCTTTCACGTTTTTCAAGATAACCAAGTCTTCATCACCTTGAAAACGTGTAGCTAAAGCCCATTCTACTTCAATAAGGTTATCTACATCAATGTCTTCATCAACAACAAAAACATGTTTAAGGCTTGGGTGAGCTGAAAAAGCAGCAGAAATTACATTTTTTCCATCATTTTCGGTTTCTTTTCTTATGGAGATAAGAGCATGAAGCCAACCACCACTTCCTTCTGTAAGTTTCACAGACCTAACTGTTGGTACAACCTTTCTTACCGTTTCCCATATTTTTACTTTCCTAGCTAAACCCATAAACAATTTATGCTCTAAACCTGCCGGAAGCAAAGCCTGATAGACATGGTTTTTTCTTCGCATAACACCAACAAGTTCAACAACTGGTTGAAGTCTAACTATATCATAGGTCCCTGTTACGTCGACAAACGGGCCTTCCGGGGCTTCCTTGTCTAACAAAATTCTTCCTTCAAAAACAATCTCTGAGTTTGCGGGAACGTTAACATCAATGTTTTCACATTTTGTAAGTTTAAGTTCTCCTTTTAGGAGAGCGTTTGCAACATCAAATTCGTTAACATCAAAAGGTGCAGGAGAAGCAGCTGCCAACAAGACAGCTGGATGAACTCCTACCGAAATTGCAACGTCAAGTGATCTTTTTCCTTCCTTTTTTGCTGTTTGATAAAGTGTATAAAGTTGACGTGGAACAAGCCGTATTACAAGATGGTTTTCATCCAAAACTTTAAGTCTATGAACAGACACGTTCTCAATTTTTCCGTCTGGGCTTCTAGTTGAAACAATGGCTGAAGTTATATAAGGTCCCCCGTCTTTTTCATAGTGGGTTAAAATTGGTACTTTTTTTAAGTTTGGTTTCTCTATAATTTCTTTTACTTCTCCATTTTCAACTATCTGTGGTTTTTTTGGTGAGTTTAAGGCTTGAAGAATTGTTTCGTACAGACTGTCTGTTTTTATGTTTAAAGCTTTACAGAGTTTTTCTTCACTAGTACATAAACCAGCAACAACTGGTATGGATAAACCGTCAACATCTTCAAAAAACACTGCTTTTTTTCCTTCAAGTTTTTTAATTATTGCAGAAGCTTCAAATTTAGATGAGACTCTATCTCTTATCCTAAGAAGTTCTCCTTCTTCTTCCAGCTGGTTAAGAAAATCTCTGAAACTGGTCAACAATTCACACCAAAAATTTGACTTATCATTAGGTTAGTGTCTTAAAACTTTAATAAATAAACTACCACAACTTAACCATAAGCTTCCCTTATAGGATACCTCCAAACATAAACGCCAACAAACCAAAACCCATCCAAACTAAAGAAAACTTTTTCATTTTCTCAGCATTTTTTGGAACAGGGTTTTTTATTACCAAGAAAGATGTAAAAACAAAACCTAAACATGCAACCGTTACAAAGGGTAAATACCACACAGATACTTCATGAAACATAATTGGAAGGATACTTAATCCAACAGCCATATTGTAGAAAACAGCTGCAACATAAGCTGCTTTTTTAGGATTTAATTTTAAAGCTAAGGTTTGAACATTTCTAAGCTTGTCTCCTTCGATGTCTGCTATTCCTTTAATAATTTCTCTTCCAGTATTAGTTAAAAAGGCCATGGATGCAAATGTTAGAAGTAAAGATTGGGGGATTTCCCCAACTATGAATGCTCCATAAATAAAGGGTATTGCTACACATGCACTAACCATAAGGTTTCCCAAAAAACCATACTCTTTTCCTTTTGCATTATAATAAAGTGAAAGTAGGAAGGAAAAAAGAGCAACAACTAAAACATAGAAACTTGAAACATACCAACTGGTAAGAAAAGCTGAGAACAATCCACAAAATCCAAGTAAACCTGCAAACAACAATGCTTCCTTTGGTCCCACCAATCCACTGGGAATTGGTCGGTTGGGTTGATTTACAGCATCAACAAAACGGTCAAAAAAATCGTTTACAACCATAGAGCTACCAGTTAAGGTAAAAGCTGTAAGAAAACCAAAAATACTGGGAAAAACCAAAAATTCACCTTTTAAAGTTATAAGTTCACCTATAAGTACAGCAAAACCCATCATAAGACAGTTTAAAGGTCTAAGTAATCTAAAAAAAGCTAAACTTTTCTTGGAAAAAAAGTTGGTTGTCTTCAATTTTTGTACCAGTTCAGGTTGGACCAACTCTTCTATAAAGGTCGTCCTTCAGTTTCTTACCCGTTTTTCTTTCCCATTCTTCTATCGGTATTCCATATTCTTTTTGGATTTTATCTCGATACCATTCAGGTATTACATTGAAAGTACAGAAGGGAATTATTCGACCATCTGGTACTACATAGTGTATACAACATCTTTTTACTCTTTCAATATCCCAGTTGTATAGGTCTTGAAAATGCATCATCCCTATGAAGAGAGACTTATGATGAAACTTCCCTAACGCCTTATAGTTATGTCTAACAAAAATTTCAAAAAGAATTCTTGGAAGGTTAAGTCCCTTTGGTTGTTTTTCTTTATCCACAAAACTTCTAAGCTTAAACAATGTTTTAAGAAGGGTTAAGTATCTGTTTTTTCCAGCCTTTATTTCTTCTGCTTTTTCCCTTAAATATTCAAGTAAACCTTCTATGTCAACAAACCTTGTGATCGGGATAAGTCTATCTCCATCTTTAAATACGTAGGTAGCCATTCCACATGCAAAATGAGCTGATAACGCATATTTTGCTTCTTTTGTGATGGCTTCAACAAACTCTGTCACAGGTATTACACTTGGAACCGGATAAAAGTCTTCTTTAGAAATTTCACCTTCGGTTTGCTCTTCTATACGTTGGATTACTTCAGGTATGGTAATCCTAAAACGTTCCCTTTCTGCTTTGGCTATTTTCCCAACTAAAGATACTGGTTGATAGTTTACACCCCTTACTACATCTATGTTTTCAGATGCAAACTTTATGATAGCTCCTACTTCATGGTCGTTAACAGTTTTTATCACAGTAGGTACAAGAACTATTCCAACATCAGCCTTTCTACAATTTCTAAGAATTTGGGGTATTTCTTGATGGTTTTTTGGGTTTGTTTTTGGTGTAACCCCGTCAAAACTAAGGTATATGGTGTTAACACCGGCTTCTCTAACCTTTAATGCTAACTGGGGGTCTAAAGCAAGCCTTATCCCATCAGTGTTAAGCTGAACATGTTCAATACCTTCTTCCTTACAAACCCTGACCACATCAACTATGTCTTCTCTTAAACATGGTTCCCCTCCAGTCAATTGGACAGCATTACAAGGAACAGGTTTCTCGTTTCTTAAAACCCTAACCATCAACCTGATTTGTTCAAGGCTTGGTTCGTAAACATAACCAGCTTTCTCTGCATAGAAGAAACAATACCAACATGCTAAGTCACAACGGTTTGTGACTACGATGTTTGCAAGAGCTGTATGACTTAGGTGAAGACTACATAAACCACAATCATGGGGACACAAAGGATTCTCCTTTTGAATGTTTGGGTTTGAGACTCCCCTCCATGTAACAGCGAATTTCTCAGCCTTTTTGTACATTTCATAGGAAGCCCAATAGACATCCGTAAATTCACCA
>CAZNLG010000044.1:0-9022 GCA_964573765.1 uncultured Candidatus Bathyarchaeia archaeon
AAACTTTCCCGAGGCATCTCCTGTTGAACATTAGGTTCCCACAAAAGATTCATGTGCAAATTGGTTTTACCGGGTTAATCCACATAATTTCCCTTGTTTTCATATTTTCTCTTGCGGTTATAGTTAGAATTCTCCCCCTCCAATGGGGAGCATATCTGGGTGAATTTGACCCGTACTGGCATTATTATGTTGCAGAACATATAGTAAAACATGGTGTTGGATGGATTTTTAACGATGGATGGATTGACACAAGAACATGGTTTCCTTTTGGAAGACATGTAGCTGCTACGACACCGATGGGTTTACCGTTAACTGCAGTAACCTTCTACTATATACTTAAGAGTTTAGGTTTTCAAGTTTCACTTTTAGATGTTGCCATCTATCTTCCACCGTTTATGGGTGGTGTTACAGCTTTAACCTTATATTTGTTGGGAAAAGATTTTGGGGGTCGTGAAACCGGAATTCTTGCAGGGCTTCTTTTAGCTTTAAACACTGCATACATCAGCAGAACAACCCTAGGATTTTTTAAACATGAAAGTATTGGTGTTTTTGCTATTGTACTCATCAGTTTTCTTTTTTTAAGGTCTATCAACCCAACAAGAACATTTAAGCAATGTGTGTTTTATGCTGTTATGGCTGGTTTAGCTTTAGCATACCTCAACATTTCTTGGGGAGCCTTCTACTACATGCTTGGACTTATACCTTTGTATGTTTTGGTAGCTATTCTACTTCGTCAATATACACCAAGACTTCTTGTCTCTTATTTTATAACCATGGGTATAAGTACCATCCTAGCGATGCCTTTTCCCAAACCGGGTTTAGCTCCTCTAACAACAGTTGGAGGATATCCTGCCCTAGCAGGATTCATACTCTTAACCATTTATGAACTGTTGAGACATGTAAGAATCTTTAGGTTGGGATTTTTGTCTGTGGTTGTTTGTGTTGTTATTGTTGCTGTTGGTTCCATAATTCTGTACCAAACAGGTCTTCTTTCCCCAATAGCGGGTAAGTTTATTGCTGTGGTTAATCCATACTTTAGGAAAGCTTCACCTGCCCAAGTTATTGTAGAATCTGTTGCTGAACATAGGATGAGTACTTGGGCTAGTTTTTATTATGGTTTTGGAAGTTTAATTTTTCTTGTTTTGTTGGGAATATATTACGCGTTTAAACGTGGAAAACCTATGGATGTGTTCTTCATTCTTTTTGGTATTACCGCTCTTTATGCTACTGCTTCCTATGTTAGAGTTAACCTAATTCTAGCCCCTGTTTTCTGCTTGTTTGCAGCTTATGGTTTTGTTAGAGTAGTTAAGCCTATGTTGAGTTCAGTAAAAACTCTTTTCTTCCCAGTTAAGAAAAAAATCCTGACGGGATTAGACCCTAAACTTGGCTTAGTTTTTATTTTTATCTTTATCTTGGTTTTGATTCCAACTTTTAGGGTGGCTGTGGATAGTGCATCAACACCTGTTACTATAGCTTCAGCAAGTGTTCCAATTAGAGAGTATCGAGAAGATTGGTTTGATGCTTTAAGATGGATAAATCAAAACATACCTAAGGGAACTCCTGTTATATGTTGGTGGGATTATGGGTATTGGGTTGCAATCGGTGGAAACAGTACGACGGTTTCAGATAATGCAACCTTAAACACAACTCAAATCGCAAAGGTGGGGATGATTTTACTTTCAAATGAAACAGCTGCTTTTAATGTTTCAAGAGAATACTTTAATTCAGATTACATTCTTGTTTTTGTAACAACTTTTCCTATCCATGGAAGACATCAACCTTGGGGTTATGGTGATGAAGGAAAATGGATTTGGATGGCTAGAATTGCTCATGCTTATTATCCTTGGATAAGTCCTACCACCGTGGATAAGGATAAGAATGGTTTACCGGATGAAAACACTTTATTGGGAAAGCTTATTCTTTATGCTTGTGGTATACCAGTTAAATTTGAAAACTGTAAGGTTGTTTATGTTTCACCTTCCCATGATTATGTGGTTTATGGTGAACAAAAAATAACAACCCAAGTCATAATAGTGAAGGGTACCAGTTAACTTTTACTTCTTTTTTCCGCTTCTTCTTTCATCATTCTTCTGTATTTTGCATATTTATCATCTGGAGAGAACTTTGGTGGAATTGGTGTGTAAACAGACCCACCACATCTTGGACATTTTGATTGATTTAACGTGTATTCACCACATTCTCTACATCTTCTTAGAAGAGTTGGACTCAAAGATTTCAGCCACAGCTTAAAATTTAGGTTTTCCGTAATTTTTTTATCTCTTAAATTCTCCTTCTCCACCAGCTTCTCTGATTTCTTTTAATGCGTAGGATGCAATTTCCTGTAAAACCTTTTCAGCATCCTTGTAGTTTTTAGCTGTGACTTCAACCATGTATTTTGGTGCACCTACCGTGTAGATGTCAATCTTTACCTTTCGAGGTTTTTTTACGGATTTACATCCAACTAAAATCTTTTTTATGGTCTCTATACCGTTTGGGTCTGTGGTTGTTAACTGTAGGATACTTTTAATTTTAACTCTTGAAGGTTTTATTTTTTGTTGAGCAACTTCAACAATAGCCCTAGCCCATTCTCTTGGTATTTTAAGACGGTCTGCAAGTTCTTCTCCTCTTTCAACAAACTCTTCAAGCCCTGTATAAGCAGTACCAAATTTTTCTTCAAGAATAGACATTACCTGACTGGTAAATTGGGTAGGTTCTAAACCAAGTTTTTGACCAACAACTTCAAGGATAGATTCGGATTTTTTCTTTTTCTTCCATTCAACCATCTTTTCCTGTTTTTCTCTTTTACTAACCCTTCTTAAGGATAAATCTATGTGTCTTTTTTCTTTGTCAACCCTCAAAACCTTTAAAACAAGTTTTTCTCCTTCACGAACAAAATCATTGATGTTCTTTACCCAGCTTGAAGATATCTCAGATATGTGGAGTAAACCTTCTATCCCACCATACTCATCCAATGCAATATAAGCACCATAATCAGTGACATTGGTTACAGTACCCACAACCAATTCTCCAACTTCTGGAAATTCTTTCATGGAATCTACATGTTTACCGTCCATAGCTTTCTCCTACAAATGTTTAAGGTTAACCTAATTCTTCAACTATACCTCCCTTAATTAAGGCTTTTCCACCAGTTGGTTCTACCAAAATTGTTCCACAAACGTTACATCGAACTTTTGTTGTTGCCTTATTAAACGTTGTTTGCTCGTTACCACATTCAGGGCATTTTACCTTTATAAAACTACTTCTGGGTTTTGGTATGAGAATTTTGTCCCTTTTAACCATCTAGGACACCCCTTAGGACTTTATTGTAGCCTTTCTTAATCGAACACCCTTTCTTTGAAGAATGTAACCACATTTTTTACATGTTAACTTCATAACAACCTTTTTTGTTGTTTTTGCCGTTCTTCTGAGTTCAGGATATTTTTGTCCACCATATCCATGTTTTTCTCTTTCATGGTGTCTTGCTCCGGCAGCTAAAGCTCTATCTCTACCTTTCCGATAGATGGAAACTGTATGGATGGTGTGAACCTTACATCTTGGACAGTAGGTTCTGAGGGTTTTTGGGAGGTATATGGTTTCTCACCTGTTAAGGTTGATTCTTCTTCCCTAGTTTAAGTTTTCTTTCTACATAATCTTTTTTGTTTTGTTAAATGTTTACTTTTTTAACGATTCCCCGTTTAATCAAGCTTTCTATGTTTCCAAGTGGTATAGACACTATGTCTTCAGCTTTAAATGGTCCGTAAGTCTTTAGGTCAACACCAACTAAGGCTGGTGTTTCCTGTAGAAATCTTAAAATAACGTTTTTAGGTTCTTTTTCAAGAGAATATTCGGGTACGGTTCCTTCCAGTACTCTTGTAACTAAACTATCCAGTTTTTCTTTAACTTGTTTTAGTTGGTTGTATAAAACTTTCTCTTCCCGGGTTAGATTAGCTTGGTTTATGGTAGCGTTTCTTTTAAAAAGGGTTTCAACTATTTTTTGAAATCTTTTTTGAATAAGAGTTTGTAAGAGAAGTTGAATGTTTTTTAGTTCTTGGTTTTTTAGTTTTGCTTTTAAAGACTTTCCATCCAAACTTTTAATTTCTGTTGTTAATTTTTTTAGGTAGGATGCGACTTCTTGGTAGAAATTTTCTGGTAAGGACTGAATTTCTTCGTGTTCTTCTTCATTTTGCCATGCATTGTAAAGTTTGGTATACATAGATTCCATTCACTTAACTCTAATTTGTTTGTCTAATGTTTAATTAACCAGTTTGGAAAGCTAAATTTTACTCCTTGGTCAGACTGGGGAAGCTTTACCTTTACAAAGGAAGAATAAAGCAGGAGCAAAGGGTAGGTTAACGGTTTCTTCGACGTAAGGACCATAAGTTTCTCCACCGATTCGAATGGTTTTTGCATTTTTAATCTTTATTTTTACAGTCTCGTCTTTAGCTATCAAAGCATCTTCCAAGGGTTTAAAATCGTAAAGTTGGTCAACAGTTAAAGGTACAACTCTAAAACCAGTCTTACCATGAAGTGTATCAGGCATTCTTATCAGCCTATGAATATCCGTTGTAACTACCGTGTCGATTGGAACAGTTACTTCTTGAAGTGCTTTCTCAACCATGTTTATCCATGCAGATTTACCAACAATTTTTATCAAAGATTCTTCATCAAAACTTGAAGACATTAAATCCATAAGTTTGTCTCTTTTCTCAACTATTTTTTTCACGGTTTCTTTTTTTAAACCAATTTCAGCTAAGTCTTCAGGATTTTTTAGTATCAGACCATAAAGTGCTCTTGCCATTCTTCCAGACCATCCCACCCCTGAAACGTCCATTTCATGGAAAGATAGTTTTCGTTTTTTAGGTTGGTAGGTTCTTATGTTTAATCCTAAACCTGTAATGTAATCACTGATTTCTTTTCTTTCATCAACACCAAAACTTCTTAACGTTTCATCTTCCAGATGAATATGGTATCCCCTATGACCTGAAAAAACTACGTTAATGTTTTTGCTTGAAATTCCAAAATCTTCTTCAAGGATAGAGATAAGTTTTAGAGTTTCATTTTTGGCAGCATCCAAACATTTTTCACATATCCATGTTTCTTCTTCAAATTTTTCTGTGTGACAAGTTGGACATTGAGTAGGTTTTTCTACAAAAGTTTTTCCACAGTTAGGACATATCCATGTGTCATGTGTTTTTTTGCATGGAGTTTGGATATGGTCACAATCTATGTCAAAAACTAGGTCTGCACCTAACCATTCCTTGGAAACCATCTTTTCTTCTCCAGGGTTTTTGTAGTAAGCTGAAGAATAGTAAACATCTGAAGGGACAAAACTTTTGATAAAATTTACAAGCTGACCTAGACTTTCAAAACTTCTATGACGAACCATAACTTTCTCTTTTTTGAAAGGAACAAAACCAAACTCTCTTTTTTCCATGGAAGAAGGTGCATTAATCTTTATGGCGTTTTTTAGGTAGTATTCCCTAAATTTCTCCCTGATAAAGTCTAGGGTTTCCAAGGTTTCATCTGGTTACCTTTGTTTGTTTTTTAGCCTTCTTATAGTAGGTCATAGGATTCTTAATTTTTGAGCAAAGGTCATCACGACCAACACATAAACCATGGGTTTGCATACTCTGACAATTTAACGGTTTGTATTTTGTTTTTCCACCAACCAACCCGGCTATATGTTCTACCTGATACTTTGTAATTCTCTCATCAAAATCGGTGGCTGAACTGTAAAGTTTTATGATGTCTTCCGGTGGCATTCCAATCTGAATTAGAAAAGCTGTAAGGGTAAACCTACCTATATGGGAAACATTTTTTCCAGCTAAAACATCCATGTACAGGTTTTTTATGCATGGTGGAAAGGCTTTAACTTCAGTTTTACCCAGAGGTTCTTCAGCAGGTAATTTCTTCCTTTGTTCTTGGAAAAAAGTCTTAAGTTCTTCTATCTTGTTTAAAATAGTTTCCGGAAGTTCAAAATCCATTTTTTCTTCAAATTTTGATTGGATATGACTTTTTATTTCTTCTTCCAGAAGTCTTGCAGCTTCTGTTTTTGTAAGGTATATATCTCCATACTCCATGTTTCTGTTGACAAGTTTCCATTTATCTTCATGAAGCTTTGAAGCATTTTTTAGGTAGTTTGTAAAATGTAGTTTTAAAGTTTTGGAAGACCCAGAATTCACGATTGAAATTTTCCAGTTAAAATTTCTTTTTGCTATTTCAACTATTTTTTCTTCATCTTCCTTTTCAAGACTTGCTGAAGCTTTTTTAGCTTCAAACAATGCAAACCTTTTTTGGAAATAGGGGTCAGGGATGGCCTTCATCATGATGATAGCAAGAGGGAAAGACAAGATTTCAACTTCAATTTCTTCTCCTAAAAATTGAGCTTGTTTTAAAGGTGTTAGAACAGATTCTTTTATTCGTTGAAAAGCTCTATCCAAGACGGGTTTATAGTTTGGGTTTAAAAGTTCTTCTAAACCAAGTTTTCCAAGTTTTTTCTCTATGTATTTTGCAGCTTCAACGGTGAATGGATATTTTGCAAAGTCTAAGACCGTTAAACTTGTTTCTGTTAGCATTAGTTTAGGTTCCTCACCTTCAACGTTTACTCGATCCTTGGTGCCAAGTAATAGGTAAGCTTACCCTGTAAGGGGAGTTCAAAATCTATCTTGACCGGTTTGTCTGTTGAAAATTCCACGGTTGAAACTTTGGAAGATGCTGTTCCGGCTTTAACCATATCTTGAAGGAAACTTATTCCGTAGAGGGCTTTTGCTTCACCGTTAACTTGGAATTCTAAGATAGCATTGTTGGTTTTTTCAAATTCAACCACAACGTTACCTGTTTCACCCAAACCACTTAAAACAAATTTTTCGGGGTTTGCTTCAAACTTGATTTGTTCACTTACAACTGCTATGTCGTTTACAGCATCACTTAGACAGTCAGCATCCATTTTGATCTTTGCATCAAAGGTAAGTTTTGGTGTTGGCATCTCTGTTGTGGTTGGTTGGAGAAGTGGAAGTGAAAAACGTCTGGTATATTTTCCGGTTAGCTTCATAACAAGTTTACTGGTTTCGGTATCCAGTGATAATTCAAGAGTTTCTCCAGATTCAACCCTTTTCATCAGTTTTAACATATCCCCTATGTCTACACAAAGTTTTGTAGGCTCCGAACAAACATATTCTTGAAAAGCTGTTTTTGGATATTCAAAGTCAACCATTGCTACATGGGATGGGTCCATAGCCCTAAGTTTAACTCCTTCGGGAGTTATGTCAAAGCTTGCTTCTTCAACTAGAGTTGATATTGCATTCATCAGGTTTTTCCATGCTTTTGAATCAGGGATAACTATCTTAAACATGAATTCTCAATCCTTCTATACACGTTCACTATATAAATAGTTAGTTTAGCTTAGGTTTGTAAACATTACCAAAGTTGAAGGACTTTACCCAAAAAATTTTTCTTTATATGTGAAGGAAAATTTGTTCCTAAACCTAAATTTTCGGTTATGAATGTTAAAAATCTTTTTACATCACCCCAAAAAGGAAGCGTAAAGTTCTTTATCTGCATTTGTAAAAGGTTAGTTTTGAAGTTAAGACGAGGTGTAATTGTGCAATCTAGGGTGAGTGTTTTCATACCGATTTACAAGGAATCGGGCTTGCTTGAACCTTTGCTAAATGTTTTGTTAAAGGACCCTTACCAATCTAAGGAAATCTTTGTTGTCATTGATGCTCCCACAAAAAAGAGTTTAAACCTTGCAGACAAATTAAAGGAGAAAGTTAATTTTATTTTCAACGGACATCGAATGGGAAAAGTTAATGCTTTAAATGAGGCTGTTAAAAAATCAAGCGGAGATATTTTTGTTTTTCTTGATGGTGATGTTGAAATTAACAATTTTCATGAAAACTTTTTGGAAAACATTGTTAAGGAGATGGAAAATGTTGATATTTTAGAGATAAAAAAGGAAGTTATCAAAGATTCTTTTCTTGCAAAACTTGTCTATTACGATTACATGAGTTCTAATGTTGTTAGCTGGTTTTTTTCTAAAACTCTTGGAAAATCTCTTGGTTTAAACGGTTCAGCTTTTGCTATCAAAAGAAAAGCATTTGAAGACTTAGGTGGATTTAGAAGGGTCGTAGCCGAAGACCTAGACCTAGCTACACGTTCATTCTTTAAAAACCAGAAATTTAAGTATGCAAAAAACGTGGAAGTTTCTGTAAAAACTTTCTCAAAATGGAAACAGTTGTATAAGCAAAGAAAAAGATGGGGGATTGGTGGAGCTTTATGGGTTAAGGAGTATTATAAAGAACTCATAAAGACTGCCATAAAATTTCCAAAGTTTTTAATACCAATATTACCAGTTATTTTTCCGTCTTTAGCCTTGTTTCTGATAAGTTTTCTTCCATCCAATACTTTCTATTATGAAACCTTTATGATGCTTATGCTGTTCATGGCTACAAAAATAGGATTTTTATCACATCCATTTTTCCTAACTTTTGTTGGGGTTGCTCTCCTAAAAAATCTTATGGCATCTATCCTTAGTTTTGGATGTTTTTGTGTAATTTTTTATTTTTTAGCTAAAAAGTTAGACTATACGTTTAATCCATTAGAGTTCTTTCTTTTTTACTTTATTTTTTCACCCTTTTGGCTTTCAATTGTAATTGTAAGTCTTGTTAAAGTTTTTATTCAACCACATAAAATAAAACTGGACTGGAAATATTAAGGATAAAAATAAAATATAAAGCAAGAACCATAAATAACCATCAACGGTGAAAACTTTCATGCATCTTTTTCATACAGCTTCTGACGAAGAAATAAAACAGGGAAAAACAACAGATGTATACTTTACCAGAGCAAAAGAAATCTTAAAAGCGAAAAAGAAAGATAAAGTTAAGGTTGTAGCTGAAGTTACCGTTGGAAACCTACCAGAAAGCTGGTCTTGGGGAATCCTTTGTGGTATCGAAGAAGTAGCAAAACTTTTTGAAGGATACCCGGTAAATGTATACAGTTTTCCCGAAGGAAGTCTGTTTTA
>CAZNLG010000045.1:0-8926 GCA_964573765.1 uncultured Candidatus Bathyarchaeia archaeon
ATTTTCTTCTACCAGGATGTTTCTTTGTTATCAATCTTTTTATTCTGTTTGAGAATAAGTCATAAATTTGTGGGAGGTCCCAACCTGTCTCAGAAAATTTAAACAGTTTCTTGGGTGTTTTAATTGTAATATCAACTTCGTATCTCTGTCTTTCTTTAGCTCCTGATGAAGTGGAAGTTTTTATGACCGACCTTGCTTCTTCAATGTAAGGAAAACTTTTTTTCAGTAAACTTATGACTTTTATAAATTTGCTTTTAGCAGCTTCAGCTTCAAAAGGGTCTTCAGGTAAACCTACCATGTAGAAGGGAACTTCTACTCTTTCTTCCTGTCTAACAATAAGCTTTATTAAATCATGAAGAGTTACTATCCCCTGAAGTTCTTCCCATAAGACAATAGTAGAGTAGGTTCGTTTCTGATTTAACATTCTGTTGATAACCGAGAAAATTTTTTCGTCTGGACTACATGTTAACACATCTGAGTCCATCAACTCTTTAACTGGAAAACTCATTCTTCCAAGTTCTTCAAAACCTCTTGCTCCTATTTCTTGAGTTTCGGAAGGAACCTTACAGAAGATTATATGGCTTGATGTCAGCATCCCAGTTAGCTTTTTACCCTTAACGGTTACTGGTAGATGGTTTATCTTCTTCTTAACCATGATGTTTTTAGCTTTTGCTGTAAACTCATTTTCATCGATAGTTATTGGGTTTCCGGTCATTATACTACTTATTTTTAAATCCAGTAAACCAGTTCTAACGTTTTTTAGAGTTTCAACTATGGAACGAGCTGAAACCTTTCCAACAATTTTTTCATCTTCAACTATGGGTAAAGCCTTAACCTTATACTGTGTCATCAGTTGTGCTGCTTCATTAACCCGGTCTTTTGGAGAAAGTTTTGGTACATGAATCATAACTGAACTTACCTTTGTCGCTAAATTTGATGCTGCAAGAACCTCTTTTATCGTTACAACACCGACCTTTTTCTCCGTTGACACAAAAACTTCCTGAACATCATAATCTCTCAAAATACCAATAACCTTGGATATTGTTGTTGAAGGAGAAACCGTAACTGGAAATGTTTGAAGTCTACCAACTTCCAACATACGTATACTTTCCACTTAAAAAACCTCCAGAAAACTTGGAAAACCAAAAATAAGAAGGTTATGTAAAAACAACAGAACCAATAGTAATAACGAAACCAGAAGATAAAAGACTTCTGGTTTTTATTAAGTCTTCCAAATAAGAAATAAAATTTAAAACCTCCATTCATGGATTTTCTGATTTCGAAGATTAAGAAAAACAGATAAGGAAACATCCGGTTGACCGAAGGATGGAAAAACGTAAGGTCCGAACTGGGATAGAAGGGTTGGATGGTCTGATCGAAGGAGGTTTTGTAGAAGGTAGAACCTGTCTTGTTGCTGGTGAAACAGGAACAGGGAAAACAACTTTCTCTCTTCAATATTTGTTGTATGGAGCTAATGAAGGTGAGAATGGTGTTTATGTAACTATCCATGAAAAACCTGAACATATCATTGAAGATGCCATGTCCATAGGGTGGGACCTAAACAAACTTATTGAAGAAAATAAACTATTGTTTGTTGAGCTTACACCTCATTTTTACAACATAGAAAAAATTGATGCACAACAAATCGTTGATATTTTAAACGGCTACATCAATGAAATTAACGCTAAAAGACTTGTTATCGACCCAATAGCACCACTTGTTACAAGGTCTGATGAACCTCTTAAATATTTACATGCTCAAATGTACATCAGAAACTACATCAGAAGACTTTTCTATTCCTTAGATGACCTTAAAGTTACAACGGTTGTTACTTCAGAGATACCAACAGGTACCAACAAACTAAGTAGGTATGGAATTGAAGAATTTTTAGCGTCGGGAGTTATTGTTCTACGTTTACAAATGAATGAAACTGGTTTTAGAAGAGAACTCTACATAAGAAAAATGAAAAGTGTAAACCATAGTATGAACGTTTATTCTTTCGTAATTCAATACAAAAAAGGTATCAGAATTTCCGTATAAGTATAAACAAGTCAGGTTGAATGTTGTAATGGTTAAAAACCTAGTTTTAAGTGAAATGTTGGAAGATGGATTTAGAGAAGGTCTAAGTACCATTATTTGGTGTACTCCTTTAGTTGATGGAACAGTTTTGGCTTATCAGTTATGTTACAGTAAACTTGAAGAAGGTTACGGGGTAATCTACTTTGTAAACAATAAAAGACCAGATATAATCGTCGAAGATTGCATAAAATATGGTTGGAACATTTATCCTTTCATAGAAAACCAACGTTTGATATTTGTTGATGGTTTCACCCCACTCATGGGAATTAAAAATGAAGGGGAATATTTTGTAAGAAAACCCTTTTAGTTTAGAAGAAATAAGTAGCTTAATCCTTAGTCTTATCAAAAAAAGTGAAAACCTAAACGGTTTTTTAGTTATAGATTCTCTTTCAACATTGATAGACAATTTTGGTTTTCAAACGTTAAATTCTGTTGCTTTATGGAACAAAGTTGCATCTGTTTGTGATGTTCCAATCTTATATCTTTTCACCGAATGGGATTATGATAACAACCTAAAAGAGAAACTGGTAAATCTTTGTGATAACATTTTGGAGATAAAGGTTATTGAGAGAAACATAATTGCAAGTGAAGTTTTTACGGTTAAGAAACTAAAAGGAGAACTTGTTAAACAACCTATGGTTCCGTTTAAATATGTAAAACCAGGTGGATTAAAGGTCTATATACCAAAAATACTGGTTACCGGACCTTACAATGCAGGTAAAACAACAGTTGTTCATGCATTGTCAACTAGAGCGGTAAGTGTTGATAGGGAATCCACAACCATCGCCTTGGATTTTGGACATTTAGAGTATAAAGGGTTTACAGCAGACTTGTTCGGAACAATTGGACAGCAAAGATTTGACCCCGTTTTAGAACAGCTTGGAGGAGAATCGCTTGGAGTTATCCTTGTTATTGATAGTGTGAATCCACAGTTTGAGAGAGCTGTTGAAATGCTTCGGAAAGCAAAGGTATATGGGTTACCCTTAGTTGTTTTTGCAAATAAGCAAGACTTACCTAAAGCTTTAAGTGTTGAAGCTATACGTAAAGGGTTACGTCTTCCGTTTGATGTACCTATAATAGGAACCGTAGCCACCAAAAAAGAAGGAATCTTTGAAGGTTTAGACTTACTTCTTCAACAAATTTTTTAGTTAAACTGAGGGAGGAGGTGAAAAATATTTGGAAATAAAAACAGTCTTGGAAGAAATGACAAAGGGAAAATCTGCCATAGACCTTGTAAAATTTGACGAAAAAACATCTAAACTTAACATTGCCGGAATAACAATCGCCCCCTTCCATGACTATTTTTTACCCAGTATTCTTGTTGCTCTTGAAAAACAGTTAGGTCCTGTTGCAAGGACCCTTTTCCTAAGATATGCAAAAGAAGTTGGTTTAAGGGACGGTCAAACCCTAAGAAACCTCACATTTAAAGATGGAAATTTTACCGTTGAAGAAGCAAAAAAGGTCATTGTAAACTTTATTAAGATGTGGTGTAGCTTAGGATGGGGAAAACTTGTAAAAGCTGAATTCACAGACGGATATGCATGTTTCATCAGAAGTACTTCCTATGAAGGTGAAGGATACCTCAAACTTAAACCTGAGAAAGGTCTTAAACTTGGAGAAGATTTTATCCGTGGTGAAGAATATTCCCAAACTCCAAAATGTACCATTGCACTAGGTTACGTGATGGGTGTTATTGGGGGAGTGTTACAAAAAAACGTTAACGGAAAAGAAACTGAATGTATAGGAAACGGGGGTAAATTTTGTAGATTTGAGATCAGATGGTAGGTGATGTTTGTGGAAGGGGTATCTCTAAAAGAAATGTTAAGCGAAGTTTTGGTAGAGTTAAATCGTAGTGCAGGAGTTTATGCTTCGGCTATAGTATCCCGGGATGGTTTACTAATAGCCAGTAGAATGCCTGAAGATGTTGATGCGGAAACTTTCTCAGCAATGACAGCAACCATGACTGGTGCTGCTGAAACAGCTTTCTCAGAATTGAAAAGAGGGGTTGCGGAAAGAATAATCGTTGAAGGGAACCATGCAAAAATAATCTCGATGGGTGCTGGAAGTAAAGCCTTACTTGTAGCAATGTCTGACCATAAAGCAACCTTAGGTTTGATACTTCATGAAATGAATAAAGCTGCTGAAAAAGTAAGAAAAATCCTAACTTAACAGCTTTTATGATTTATTACTCATGAAAATTTAGGGGGAACAATCCAAAGTTTAGGGATTCCGCTCTTATTCTTACATAGTTTTTCTCGTTTTCTGTTTTAATTTCAATAAAAGCGTTAACCATACTTGTGAGTGTTGTTAATACTTCCGTTGAATGAATTCCTTCTTCAACTAAAAAAAGACCTATAGCTCCAGCATTTCGGAGTTTGCCAAAAAGAACATGAAAAAAGCGTACAACTGTTTTTAGTTCATTGTAAAGTAGTAACGTAGACACAGAATCAAAAACTAAACGGACTGGTTTTCCTTCCTTCCAAAACTTTACAACAAAATCTCTTACTGCAACGTTATAACCTGTCAAATCCATCATACTTGTTAATCGTCGAACATTGGATGTATCTTCACATTTTAACCCAACATTCCTGGAGCAGAAATCAACATAAACAAGAAGATTTTTTTCTTCAAAACTTTTAACGTTAAATCCAAGCTTAAAAAAGTCTTCTGACTCTTCTTCTGCTGTGTTATTTGTACATGTAAATATGCCAGCTTCACCCTTGGTCAAACCATCAAAAATAAACCTTTTAGAAAATGTTTTTTTACCGGATAATGGTGGACCTAAAACTAGAATATTGTTTCCTCTTTGAAAAATTTTGTTGAATTTTTCGTTCATTTCCATTCAAAACCATTTTTGGAAACAGGTACTTCCAAAGATAAATATTTTATTTACCGATCAGAAGAAGAGTTAATTTTGGATGGGAAGCCTTTTCTTTTCATACCCCTCATTTCTGCAATGGTTCATCAATGTTCAGACCGTCCATCGTTAATCATCGAGGTTTTATGAAGGAAAGGAGTTTAACATAAGTGCGGCTTCCCTTAAGTTATGTTTACCTTAAATGAGTCTAAAAAGTTATTCTATGTTAAGAAAGATGGTAGTGGAGTTTTACATTTCAAGTAGGAAAATTCAGGGTCCATTAAATCTTAAATTAACGATGGAAAGCGAACAATTTACAA
This sequence comes from uncultured Candidatus Bathyarchaeia archaeon, assembly GCA_964573765.1. Classification (GTDB taxonomy): domain Archaea; phylum Thermoproteota; class Bathyarchaeia; order Hecatellales; family Hecatellaceae; genus CAZNLG01. The sequence goes on from CAZNLG010000045.1 coordinate 5,257, forward strand.
ACTCCAATTGGAGAAGATTACAGGACAATTATCGAACTTTGATGAAGACTGAAGAAGGATTAATTGGTTTAGAAGTTCGACAGGAAGGTTCTGTTGAAAAACCTAAACTTTGTGTTAAGATTTACTGTACTAAACGTTTTGATGATGTAAATTTTGTTAAAGCCAGACTGGTTAGGGAATTTGGCTTAGACCATAACTTAGAATCCGTATATAGGGAACTTGGAGAAGACCCCATTGCCAAAAAAATTGTAAACCGGTATAGAGGACTTAGACTTGTCAGATACATCGACCCTGAAGAATGTTTAATCACCTACCATCTTTCAACCAACACCACCATTCAAAGACTTGAACAAATGCTTGAATCTTTAAAGAAAAGGTTTGGTGAAACTTTTAAGTTTGATGATGGTTTTGTGTTAAAAACTTTTCCAAAAATTCAAAATCTCTTCGATGTAAACCTAAAAACATTGGAAAACTGTAAGCTAGGTTATAAATCAAAATTTCTCTTGGAACTCGTTAACTTTTTAAGACAAAATCCGATTGACTGGGAAAAACTTAAAAATTTAAGCATCGATGAAGCTAGAAAAATGCTTATGAAGCTTCCTGGTGTTGGTTTAAAGGTTGCTGATGCTGTTTTGTTGTATGGTTTGGGTCAAACGGAAACGTTTCCGATAGATATTTGGGTTAGAAGAGCCTTGGTTAGGCTTTACGGTTTAAACTCCAATCTATCCTACCAACAGCTTCAAAAGTTTGTTAAAGAGAAATTTGGAGAATATTCCGGTTATCTTGAACCATATCTTTTTTGTTTTGGTAGAAGTAAACCTTTCTAAACTAGCTCATTTGGAATCTTGTTAGGTGTGTAAGCAACTTTTGGTCTTACACCTGCTTTTTCTAATCTTTGGATAACATGTGGATAAAGAAAAACATATTCTTCTTCAACTTCATTTAAAATTTTTGGGTCTATCTCTTTAAGTAAAGTTAAAAGCTGTTGGAAATCTTTGTTTGAACTAAAGGATAGCATAACAGCAGGATGACATGAAACTCCTGCATCAAGCAGGTTTTTTAAGGCTCTTAATTGTAGATTAAACGCTTCCGGAACAGCTCCGGTTAAAACAGAAAATTCTTGATTGTTTGTTCCCTTGATTGAAACTCTAACATGGACACAATCAAACTTTGCCAGTTTTTGAGCATAAGTAGAATCATACCCGATCAGAATTCCGTTTGTTTCTAGTATAAATTGATATTTTGTCTGCTCAACAAGTTCAAGTAGTTTAAGTAAATGTTCTATACCTATGGTTGGTTCGTTACCACTAACCCTAAGTTGATTGTATCCAAACTTTTTTGCACAACTATCAAGCTTGTTAAAAATATATTCCGGACTATAAAATTCCCCTATTTTTTCAGGATTATCTCTAGGTTTATTACTCCAACAAAAAATACATCGTAGGCAGCATCCGCAACATTACCGGCTAAAAAAAGCTGTCGGCTGTTGCGATGCCACCATACCATCTACCAGGACGTGAAACACGATAATATTTTCTCAACAATCCTTTAACTACTACTTTTTCCATTTCTTCAGCAAGTCTTATAGGGTTAAACAAAAGTTTTCACCCAAGTTTTCTCTAGACAAGTTTTAACCGTTCTAATGTTTTTATTGAATCCTTTAATTCATAGTTTTCCGCAACAATCCATCCTCTATACTTTATTTTTTTAAGTTGTTCAACAAACCAATCCCAATCTATGGTTCCATCACCTGCTGCTAAATGTTCATCTTCAACACCATGGTTATCATGAACATGTATATGTTGAACAGCCGGAACTTTTTTGATAAATTCTTCAAGAACTCCTGTAACATTTGCATGACCTACATCTAGACATATCCCTATGTCTTCCACGTTTTCCAAAATTTTTATTCCATCTTCAACCGTTTTAAAGACGGAGTAAACTCCAATCATATTTTCAACAACAACTTTTACCCCAACTTTGTTTGCTTCTTTGACAAGGCTTTTTAGGGCATCTATCTGAGCTTTCCAAGCTTCTTCTGGAAAGAAAAGGGTAAATGGAGTTAATCTTCCCGGATGAACGACCCAAATGGATGCTTCAAGCTTATAGGTTTTCTCCAAGGATTCTTTCATAAATTCAACAAATCTACCACGTAAAGTTGGGTTTGCTTCGGCTAAATTTATACTTGAAAACGGGGCATGAACTGCATATTTTAGGTTTTGGGTTGAAGCTAAATCTCTTAACCTAACTATCTTTTTCTCGTCTAAACCATGAAATCCTTCATCTATTATCTCCCAGTTTTGTATTCTAAAATTTTCTTCTAGGATTTTAACAAGATTTCCAAATCTATTTTTGTAAACCACAAGTGTTGATATTGCTGGTTGCATGTTAAACCACTAACATAATCTTAAACTTGGAAAGCTTTAACAGTAAAGGAGTAGTTCTAAGGATTTTTATCGTATATGAATTTCTACTACATCACCATCTTTTAATGGATGGTCAAGTCCCACTCTTTCACCTTCATACTTGGCTGAAGGACCCCAAATTTTAGCATACCAAAATTTTTCGTAGAAGGTACTGTGGATTTCTTTTGCAACATCTAACACTGTAGCACCAGTCTTCAATATTATAGGTTTGTCGCTTGCTTCCTTTTTTGCTGGATGTTTAGTGTAAACCCTCAAAATTTCCAACGTTTTAAAGATTTCAAAACCTAACCTATCCAAACCTTCTCCTGTTTTACATGAAACTGGAAGGACCTTAAGCTTATCCTTAACAATGTTTTTTAAATGGTTTAATTTTTCAACAGAACCTTCTAAATCCATCTTGTTTGCTACAATTATCGTTGGTTTGTATTGAGTACCTTCAAATATGGCTTCTTCTACATCATCAAGGGTAGCTTCTCCATAAATTTTTACGATTGCATTGTAGATTTTATAACTGTTAAGTAACTGTTTAACTTCTTCAGTAGTTGCATCAACAAGTTTACCCACAACCTGAATTCCCAAACCTACATTTTTCCGTTCGACCACAACTTCCCCTTTAGGTTTTTCAACCAGTATTTTTGACTTCTCCAAAAAAGTTTTCATAGACTCAAACTGCCAACAAGGGTCTTCTTGAAGGTTTAAAACTAAAATTAAACCATCTGCGTTTCTTATCAAGCTTAAAATTTTAAGGTTCCATCCGTTTTCTTCTAAGGTCGACTGGAAAGCTGGGGTTTCAACAAGTTGAAAGGCTATATCTTCATAGGGAAGTGTACCAACAGCAGGTTCAACCGTGGAAAAAGGATAGTCAGAAATTGTTGGTTTTGCGTTTGTAACCTTAGAAAGTAAACTACTTTTACCCGTCTTCGTAAATCCTACAAGGACAAGTTGAGCAGCACCACTTTTTTCAACAAACCAACTTGGTCTTCCAGTCTTCTTCTTTCTTTTTTCTTCTTCAATTTGTGCTTTAAGTGTTGAAATTTGTCTTTTTATGTTCATACAAAGTTTTTGTGTATGTTTATGTTTGGGTATCATAGAATAAAAGATTCTAAGGTTTTCCAGTTTTTCTTCAACAGTTTTGGACTGTAAAACCTTATTATATTGAGCTCTACATTGTGGGGGGATATTTGTTGGGATTTTCTTCAACCCCCTTAAACCCGAAGTGGTTTAAGGAGTTAGACGGTAAGAAT
>CAZNLG010000046.1:0-886 GCA_964573765.1 uncultured Candidatus Bathyarchaeia archaeon
TAACCAAACAATTTTTCAAATTTTAGAGTTTTAAGACTTTGTTTTTCATTAAGGGGCTGATTCTCACAGTATTATTTTAAATTTTTTGTGGGTAAGCACCACCAAAAATAGGAAGGTTTCTCCTCTTTTTGGTCATAAATTTTAAACAACTCCTCTAAAACCACTGGAGCCCCGGGCGGGATTTGAACCCGCGACCTGCAACTTACGAGGCTGCCGCTATAACCAGGCTTAGCTACCGGGGCATCGTTGTTCATATTTTAAAGTTATGTTAGAGTTTTTAAGTTTGCTGAACCAAAATTATTTGCTGGTTAAACAAGTTTTTTGAAGGGTAGATTGTATGTCTGTTTCTAGGTTAAGTGAACGAGAGATAGTTAAGCTTCTCTTCAAAATATTCAGAAAATCTTCTGGGAAGCTGATACCGTTTGGTGATGATGTTTCCGGTGTTCTTTTAAACGGTGATAAGTTTGCTGTTTTAAAAGTTGATACGTTTGTTGATAAAACTGACATGCCGCCTGGTATGAGTTTTTTTCAGGCAGGTTGGAAGGCTATGGTTATGTGTGTAAGTGATTTTGCTGCTAAAGGTGTACAGCCTCAAGCAGCATTGGTAAGTTTAGGTTTTAGACCAGAAACTAAAATGGAAGAAGTTAGGATGTTAGGATTAGGTTTAAAAAAAGCATCGGTAAACTATGGTTTTCAAATCTTGGGTGGAGATACTGGTGAATCTTCAGACTTAATAATTACTTGTATCCTTTTTGGGATATGTAAAAGTAAAGACCTTGTTTTAAGAAATGGGGCAAAACCAGGAGATTTTCTTGCAGTTTCAGGAAAATTTGGAAAGTCTGCTTCAGGTTTAAAGATTTTGCTTGAAGATATGGAAGCACCACCA
>CAZNLG010000046.1:896-4836 GCA_964573765.1 uncultured Candidatus Bathyarchaeia archaeon
AAACCTAAGAAACAGGTTTCTTAAAGCTGTTTACATGCCCAAAGCTAAACTCAGCTTAGGTTTAAACTTAAAAAAGTTAGGAGCAACTTCTGCGATTGATTCTAGTGACGGTCTTGCTTGGAGTCTTTATGAACTTTCAAAAGCCAGTAAAGTTGGTTTTGTTGTAGATAAGTTACCCATAGCCAGAGAAGTAAAAGTTTTTGCCAGAATCAACAGAGTCGACCCTTTTGACTTAACCTTTTATGGTGGTGAAGAATACGAGTTAGTTTTTACTCTAGACCCCAAAAAATTTAAAAAAGCTCCAAAAAACTTAAGGGATAAGGTTTTTGTGATTGGACAAGTTACAGACGAGAAAAAAATTGTTTATGTTGAAGATGGTATCGAAAAAAGAATCATGCCAAAAGGTTGGGAACATTTTGTTTCCCGATAAAAATATTTTTCATGGATTTTTACCTTACAACTTTATATAGGTCAAAAACAAAAGCTTGAAAGATGATGTTTTGGAGGATTGACTAAAAGTTGGTTCGGATCGAGATACCTCGCTACACTGAAAGGTTTGGCTCCGTAAGAATAAACGATGTTCAAAGAGTTATTGAGCTTGATTCAGGTGTGGATGAAGAAGGTCAACCCACAAAACTTGCAACAATCCATAGGATAGATGGAAGTCGTATAAGGGCTGTGGAAAAAAGATTTGCGGTTGTGATTCCCATAAAAGAAGAAAAGCTTAAACTTCTTGAAGGTGTCTTAAGTGGAATACCACATGGTTGTTCGGTAATAATAGTTTCAAACAGTCCAAGGTCTCCGATAGACAGATTTAAGATGGAACGAGACCTCCTAGTTCAGTATTACCATTTTGCTGAACGTCCACTAGTTCTCATCCACCAAAAAGACCGAGTCTTAGCTGAAGCCTTTGCAAAAGCCAAATACCCGGAAATTCTTGATGAAGAAGGTTTTGTTGCTGACGGTAAAGCAGAAGGTATGATTGTAGGGTTGTTGTTTGCAAAACTTATGGGAAAGGATTTTGTTGGTTTTGTGGATGCTGACAATTATGTACCAGGTGCTGTTCATGAATACATAAAAATCTTTTGTAGTGGTTTTAACCTGGCAAAAACACCCTATTCAATGGTACGGATTTCATGGGTTTACAAACCAAAAATATCTGAAGTAGGTCTATACTTTAAAAAATGGGGAAGAATATCCGAATACACCAACAAGTTTATCAACCTTATCATCGCCAGCTACACAGGTTTTGAAACAGAAATAGTAAAAACCGGAAGTTCAGGTGAACATGCTCTAACGATGAAGCTTGCTGAACTTATGCCTTTCTCTTCAGGTTTTTCCCTTGAACCATTCGAGATTCTTTGGTTATTGGAAGAGTTTGGAGGAGTTAAACCTACTTCTCACAGAGATGTAATGGATTGTGGTGTTGAAGTTTTTCAGGTTGAAACAAGAAACCCCCACTTCCATGAAGAAAAAGGGGATACTCATCTACAAAAAATGCTGCTGGTTTCTCTTGGTATCATTTACCATAACTCACTTTGTAACAGCTCAATAAAACAATCCATAAAGAACGAATTAACTTCCGTTGGTATATTAAAAGCAGACCAAGAACCTCCCAAACCAAAAATATATCCCCCAATCAGTAAACTAGACTTAGAAACATTTAGACAGGTCTTGGAAAAGGAAACCGATACTCTCCTAAAACTTGACTAATTTGTTGTTTTATGGTAAAATGGCGGGCTCGAGGGGATTTGAACCCCTGTTCTCCGGCTTTCTCCTTAAAGAAACCGAAGGCCGGCGCGTTGTCCTGACTACGCTACGAGCCCTCCTTAAAGATTTATTTACCTCTTCTAGTTATAGGATTTTCTAGTTTAGGGGGGTATATTTACTTCAAGTTTCATGTCCTGTTAACCGTTATATGGTGATTTGTTTATGGAAACTCATAGTAGAGATTTAGAATTTAGACTTATGACAACCAAGCTTTTGAATACCATAAAGAAAAAACATACTTACAGAGAAATTTCTCAATGGACTGGTTTACCCGTAACCGTGTTAAGTCGTTATGTTAAAGGTCATGTACTTCCAACTTCAAAAAGAGCTAGAGAAATATGGGCTTCTCTCCAAAAAATTGCGGATTTGGAAAGTACCCTTCTTTCAAGAATAAAGTTTGATGAGATGGGATACTTTGACAACACCCAAATAGTTTATGATATTCCGTTACTTCGTTTAGCAACTCAACATATTGTTTCCAAATTTGCTGGAAGAAGGATAAACAAAATTTTAACTGCTGCTGTGGATGGGATACCCCTTGCAACTTTAGTGGCAAACTCACTTGACGTAGACCTTGTTGTTGCAAAAAAGGCTAAAGAAGTTGGTGTAAAAGAATATGTGGAAGAAAGTTATGTTCCACCAGATTCTGGTGTTATAGTAACCTTTTATGTTCCAAAGGATGCATTAAAGAAGGGAGATAGTGTTCTGATAGTTGATGATATTATCAGGACAGGGGAAACACAAGAAGCATTAATTCATCTGGTAAGAAAAATTAAGGCTGAAGTTGCAGGGATATTTGTCCTAATAGCTGTGGGGACTGCTTGGAAGGAAAGATTAAGTGTTCCCCTTAGCTGCCCGGTGGAAACCTTAGCTGTGATAGAGAAAACAGGTAAATAAAACTTCTACATTAAAATCTTCCTTATCTCTTCGGTTTCAGGTCTTATTATGCCTTTCTCAGTTATTATTCCTGTAACAAAGTCTGGTGGTGTTACATCAAAAGCAGGATTGAACACCTTAACATTTTTTGGGGTTATCCTTTTTCCTAAAAATTCGGTTATTTCTTTCGGGTCTCTTTCTTCGATAACAACTTCTTCAACCGACTTTTCAACATCAAAAGTTGAAGTTGGAGCTGCAACATAAAACGGTAAATCATGGTTTTTTGCTAAAACTGCTATCGAATAAGTTCCTATTTTATTTATCACGTGACCTGAAGCTAAAATTCTGTCTGCCCCCACAATAACCTTATCAACCATTTTTTTCTGCATAACATATCCAACCATACTATCCGTAATGAGAACAAATGGTATTCCTTCCCGTTTAAGTTCAAAAGCCGTTAATCTTGCACCTTGGAGAAGGGGTCTTGTTTCAGTGGCAAAAACTTCAATTTTTTTTCCTTGTCTATAAGCCATCCTTATCACACCAAGCGCTGTCCCATACTCGACAGTTGCAAGTTCACCAGCATTACAATGGGTTAAGATATGGTCTCCTTCTTCAATAAGCTCGACACCCTTCAAACTTAATGCATGGTTTATTTTAGCATCAGATTCAACAATTTCAAGGCAACACCTTACCACAAAATCTTTAAAGTTTTCTGGTTTATCTTCATATTCTTCTGCTTTTTTTAGAATGGTATCTATAGCGTTAAACAGGTTTACAGCTGTAGGTCTTGTTCTTCTTATCATTTCACCAGTTTTTCTAAGTTCTTTTAGGAGTTTTTTCTTTGTTTTAGACTTGCTAAAGTAAGCTGTTTGGGCTAATGCTAATGCTGCAGCTGCACCAAGCAAGGGTGCCCCCCTAATCTTCATGTTCTTTATGGCTTCTGCAACCTGTTTTGAACTTCTAAGTTTAAGATACACTAGTTTGTTGGGGAGTTTTGTTTGGTCCACAGTTATGATTAAGCCTTTTTCCCATCTAATCGTTTTCAAACTATCGAACCTCTCTCCTTTTGTAATGATTTATATTGTTTAACATGAATAAGCTTCAATGATTATCCTTATAACCGTTCCGTAGGTTGTGTGAAGCAAACATGACCGAGAAAAAGCTTTTTACCGGGTTTTTGGTAGACGGTAAGGTTTACGTTAAGGACCCGTCTGCCACTTTTCTTTTGGAGAAGGGTTATGGTGAAAAAGTTGATGAGAAGGTAGAGTTTACTCCATGGGAAGTTTTATAC
>CAZNLG010000046.1:4846-8891 GCA_964573765.1 uncultured Candidatus Bathyarchaeia archaeon
GTTTTATACCTGATGGTTGAAGGTTGGCTTGAAGTTTTGGAAGAAAAATCTGGAAAAAAGCTTAGTGTAGAAGAACTACTCAATGTTTTTTCCCAGAAAGATAAGACTGTTTGGTCCAAATATTTGGTTTACAGAGACCTTCGAGCAAGAGGTTATGTTGTTAAGCCGGGTTTTGGTGGTGGTGTGGACTTTAGGGTTTATGAGAGGGGTACGTATGGGAAGGAAGCTGCAAAATTTCTTATTTGTAACGTGTTTGAAGGTGAACCTGTTTCCATAAAAAACTTAGCCGATATCCTAAAAATTGCGGGAAACATGAAAAAAGAAGTTATAATTGGTGTTATTGAAAGACGTGGTGAAGTTGTTTATTATTCCTTATCCAAGTTTAACCTTTAAAATTTTTACATAGAAAAAATAAGTTGACATTCTCCGGTTTCAATTAGACTCTTTCTTTCCAACTGGATTTTTTTGTTAACAACTTTTAAAATCGAACTTATTGTTGGTATACAGTATTTTTCACATAATTCTTTATGGGTTCTTTGGATAGGGCATTTAACTTTCATTTCTAACTTTGTTGTTTCCATTTTTAGTGTAACAAGTTCAAATAAATTTACAGTTGTAAAAGAATCAAGAAAACTCATGGTTTTAAGCATAAAAGCTTTTAAGTCTTCCAAACAATCAACTTTTATCTTCCATTTTTTAAGAGACCTTTTTACAACAAACTTAGCAAGGAATTTTCCACACCAAACTCTCCAATCAGTTAAACTTGAAGGAGTTTTTATAACGGGATTTATACATTCAACAGGTGTTGGGGTTTTTTGAATAAACCGTACGTTATGTCTGTTTAACATTTCAAACATCCAAGAATGAGCTGAATAACTGGGTATAAGTAAATGTTCAAAATACACCCATCTCGGTTCAACTTCTGCTTTAATCTGTCCATCCGAATACACTCTAACATGAACCTGCCAAAACTTATCTAGGTTTTTTGCAAGTCCCAACAGTTGTTTTTCTTCCAAAAACTGGGGAACATCTTTAAATCCTTCCCTACGAAGAATTTCTTCAAACCTTGGTAAATCTTCCGTTAAAATTTTAAAACAGCTACAGGAGGTACTTTCTCCCAAATATTGTTTCCTCCAACCTAAAGGTTTCCGTGTTTATCGTTTATAAATTTACATGACCGGATAGGATATCCCTTAACCTTTCAATTTCCACTTCTTTTTCTTCTCTTTTTTTCATGTCTCTTATTCTCACTTTTCCTTTTTCCAATTCACGTGTTCCTACTATCAAAGTTACAGGAAACCCAAATTTATCAGCGTACTCCAACTGTTTTGTTAAAGAACGTGTTCTTAAGTCAAACTCTGTAGGTATACCCCAAGACCTTAGCTTTCCAACAACTTCCAAAACTTTTTCACGAACAGCTTGGTTAACAGCTACAACAAAAACTTTCATCGGTTTTTCAAGGCTTGGTAACAAGTTTGCCTTCTTCATCGACAACATAAGTCTTTCAATTCCACCAGCAACACCTGTAGCAGGTAAGTCTCTACCAAATATTTTACAGAGTCCATCATATCTTCCACCTGCAACAATTGCTCCAATCTCTTCTCCAGCTTTATCGTAGATTTCAAACACTATACCATCATAGTAACCTATACCACGTACAATACTCATATCCAAAATACATTTCCCAGCCTTCTTAAACGATTTAAGGTCATCAAAAAGTCTACCTAGTTCTTCCAATCCTTTCTCAATTTTAATGTTTCTCCAAGAAATTTCTGAAATTTTTTTAGTAAATTCTTCAGAAGTCCCACCTATAGATATGAACATAAAAATTTTTTCTATCTGAGTTTTGTCTAACCCTAGTTTTTTTAGTTCTTCTGTAAATTCTTCTTTGGAGATTTTTCTGTACTTATCTATAATTCTCAATACAGCTTCTATCCTATCTAAATCTTTGATTTCAATCTCTTCAAGAAAACCTTCAACAAGTTTTCTGTTACTTATCTTAACTTCAAATGTTTTTAAACCGATGTTCTCAAGAACATCCATACTAAGTGAAATAATTTCTGCATCAGCTTCCGGTTCCACGCTTCCAAATATTTCTGCATCCCACTGGTAGAAGCATCTGTACCTTCCATGTTGAGGTTCATCGTATCTCCACATGTTTGAAATAGCACCTAACTTGATGGGTAAAGCCAAATCTGGACGGTTTGAAACCATCCTTGCTAAACCAACGGTTAGGTCAAACCTAAGACCCAGTTTTCTTCCAGCTTTATCTTCAAACCAATAAATTTCATCCCTAACAGCTGAACCACACTTAGCTTCTAAGGTTTCAAGACTTTCAATGGGGGAAGGTTCTACAAGCTGGAAACCATACCTATCAAAAACTTCCAAGATTTTTTTGTTTATCCATGTTCTTTGAGCCATCTCTTCCATCCAGATATCTCTCATCCCTCTTGGAAGCGGAAAATTTCGACCTGACATTTCTTCACCAGTAAACCTGTTGGTTTAACCTTTCTTCTTAGAGAAGTTTGTCCAAAATTAACTTTGTGGGAAGTTTATTTAACACCTAAGACTCCTCTTATAATATGATTATGGAAGTGGTTTTATGGTAGAAAAACATCGTCATTGTGTTGTTTGTGGTATATCAGTAAGCCCAGACAAAGAACCACCTGTTTGTAGCAAAAAATGCGAGTTTATCTTAAAGAAAAGAATGCGAAGAGAGAAAATTATGTGGAGTATCCTACCACTTCCACTTCTTATAATGTTCATAATATTCATGTTGATGGGCCATCTCTAAAACTAAAAAACTCTAAATTATTATTTTTCCCACTTCAGAAACATTTGATTCTATCTCTTTAAACGGAAAAATTATGACTTCTGGTGCAACAGTTACTTCGTCAAATATGGTAACACCATCCCCAACCACCACGTTTTCTTCTAAAGTTACCCATCTACCGATGATAGAGTCTTGCCCAAGGATTGTGTTTTTAACTTTTGCAGCATAATCAATAATACAGGAAGGAAAAATGACACTTCTACTAACTCTTGCACTTTTTTCAACTATGGTTTCTTCTCCTAATATGGTGTATGGGCCTATACTTGCCCCTTCCTTTACTTCAACATTCCCAGAAATGTAAACTGGTTGAATTATTTCGGCTTTGGGACTTATGTTTGCGTCACTACTCACGTATCCTTCCGGATAATAATAGTCTATTGCATCAAAACTTGTTTGAAGAAAATCTGGAAGCGACCCTATATCAGCCCAGTAGCCTTCATGAATATATCCATAAACATCGGCTTTTTGAAGAAGTTTTGGTATAAGGTCCCTAGCAAGTTTTGTTCTTTTTCCTTCAGGTATCATATCTATAACTTCTTTCTCAAAGACGTATACCCCAGCATTAACAATTTTTGAAGGAGCTTTTCCAGCTTCAGGTTTTTCAATAAAGTCAGTAATTTTTCTGTCATCATCTAAAACTGCAACACCAAACCGACTGGGGTCTTTAACTTTCGCCAACACCATAGTTGCAATACCTCCTTTTTCTCGGTGAAATTTTAAGGTTTCTTCATAGTTTATGTTTCCAAAGATATCACCGTTAACAACCATGAATGTTTCATCAAGACCATAAAGTTTATGAATAAATCGGAGAGGTCCAGCATCTCCCAATGGGGTTTTTTCATGAGCATATCGAATGTTAACTCCTAATGAAGACCCGTCCCCATATTTTTTTCTTATTGCATGAGCCATGTATTTTGTGGAAAAAATAAAATTCTTAATTCCGGTGTTCTTTAAACCTTCAACAATCCAATCTAAGATTGGTTTATCCAGTATGGGGAAAAGGGGTTTGGGTCTTGTAATACTTAACGGTCTAAGTCTGGTAGCATAACCACCCATCAACACAACAGTTTTAATCAAAACTTTTCTCCCCAAACCCCTTACTCGTAACAAATATGAAAAAGTTTTGTTGTAATAAAACGTTTTGTTCTTGTAAACACTTCTCAAGTTTTACTTTTCTATTGACTCTAAAAATTCTTTTAGACTTTTAAAATC
>CAZNLG010000047.1:0-8851 GCA_964573765.1 uncultured Candidatus Bathyarchaeia archaeon
GAAGCAATTTTAAACTTCCAGAAGAGTGAATTAGAAGAAAAAATTGAACAACTAAAAAATGAAATTGAAAAACTTGAAAAAGAACTTAAACAACAGGTTCTGAAAGCTAAAAAAATCGGTGTAAGAGTTGAAACCAACCGGACAATTCAAGAGATAAATGAAGATTTAAAAATCGTGGGAGTTCAGTTGGCTTCATTAGCAGATGTTTCTGAAGATGTCGAAAAGATGTATAGACGATATTTAAAGGTTTACGATGAGCTTAAACAAAAATCTGAAATTGTGGCTGAGAATAAACGTAGAATGCTTGGTGAAGTTGAAGTTAGAAAACAAACATGGAAAAACATTCTCAGGAACTTTCTTGAGAATTTAAATGAAACATACAAGTCGACTCTATCCATTATAGGTGCAACAGGCGACCTAAAACTAATCAATCTTGATGAAGTTGAAAATGCAGGTCTGGAGATATCGGTTGGTTTTCATGGGTTACCTCCTACAACCTTAGATGCTTATGTCCAGAGTGGTGGGGAGAGAACAACAGCTGTTATGGCTTTCCTTCTTTCTCTTCAGAAATACGTTAAATCTCCGATTAGGGCTGTTGATGAGTTTGATGTTCATATGGATCCACGTAACCGTGAGCTTATTTCTAAACTTATAATTTCCACGGTAAAAACCCAACGAGACATCCAATACATAGTTATAACTCCAGGACAAATTCCTTTTTTTGATGAAGAAACAAATGTTATTGTTGTTCAGAATGTTGGTGGAAGGTCTGAAGTAAAAACAGTGGTTTAAGCTTTGATAAGTTTTGGTCCTGAACTTTTTAAGGTTATGATGATGTCTGTCATCGCTCTGAAGGCTTCTCTCACTTTTTTATCGTGTGCTCCAGGATTAAATAAAAACATGACAGTTGCTTCCCTGTCCGCCAAAAGTTCTGAAACATGTCTTAAAAGACTGTAGGTTTTTTCAAAACCTATGGTCAAAGTAATATCTGAAAGGTTATCAACTACAATCCATGAGTTTGGATATTCATCCAATATTCGTCTGAAAGCTTCTAAGATGATAGATGCATCAGTCATAGAAACAATTAAAGTTTTTCCTTTAACTTCGATGGGAGTTTTCGTGTCAACCGAAAGCATAACTTTCTTCATGTTTGGTAAAGTTTGAAGTTTACTACCTTTCCTCAGAAACGTTATGCTTAAATTTGCATTTGTAATTCCTTCCAAAAGAAAATCATGAACATAATCTTCATAGTGTAAAGCAGGGTTAAATTCCATCAAAATCTTTTTACCCACAACTTGTGAATGACTTAAACCAACTTTACCTGAAAATTCATTTAAATGAACCGGAAATAAATCTTCAACCATAAAAGCTGTCCGAAACTGAAAACACCTTAATTTTTGAACTTCTTCTATGCTTAACGTATCCATGTTAAACGTTATAAGAACCGCTAATTTTCGTTGTAAAATCTCTTTCTTTAAGCTTTCCAACATGGAGAAAAATTGTGTAGCTTCCTTGGAAGTTTTATGTATGTTACCATAATCTACCAATATACAAACCTTTTTATCCTTCCCTAAACCTTTTATGTTTCCCAAAAAACTGGAGAAAGATTCTTTAAAATTTTCATTTGATTTTAAGACCGGAAACAGAATTAACATTCCCTTTTTCAGGGTTTTTTCAACGTTAACACCGTTTTTCTTAAGTCCTTCTATAACTGTTTCTTTTTCCATAGCTGGGAAAAAATATGCCACACAGTATTTGTTTAGAATACAGTCTTGAATGTAGGAAGAAAGAATTTTCATCTTATCTGTAGTGGAAGAATACAAAAGAATCGTAGGTTTACCTTCATTCACTAATACTGGTAAATGTTCTACTTCAAAAAAATTCTCCAAAACCGTCGACTTTCTAAAAATATGAACCATAAAGGCAAAAAGTACAGTGTTAATAAAATTTCCAAGTTGAACGGTTTCTATAGCAAAAGTTCTGAGTAAAATGTAAAAAACAAAAAAAGAGATCCCCACACCCATAAGACATGCCGATAACTGTTTTAGTCTTCTTGAAGTTTCCTTTGACTTAATCCTTCTTGTAGAAGCCAAAAGTAAATAGTTTGGATAAACTATAAACACCACTAGGACAAGAAGCCAACACATTGTAATCCATAACTCGTACTTGGGAATGTAGATTTTTTCTCCGGAAAGACTGTTTATTGCCAGTTCTATCTTAAATGGTGTTAAAAACCATATTAAACCTAAAACTGTAAAAATCAAACCATTGTATGCTATAAAAGGTAAAAATGGTTTTTTAAGAAAAAACTCTACGTAAACATTTTTTGTTGTAACTGAAGATGAAAGAGGTTTCTTGTATAGAACAGAAGCAGCTAAACCTATCATGTAGATACATAAAAGTATAGATGATAAACTAACTTTAGTTGAAAAATACGTAACAATTCTCGTCGGAAGAAGTAATTTTGTAATTTCTTCGCAAAGAAAACCAAAAGCAAAAGCAGAATAAGCTATGATAAAATGTTTTTTTACAGTGTTAAAATAAGACATTTTTTGTTGTGAAACTAAAAAAATTACTGCTACCATAAAGGACAGTTGAGTTAAGTTAAAAACAAGTAGTGATAATGGAAGCTGTAAAACCAACCTACCCCACTTTAGACTAGAAAAAATAGATAAAAATTTTAGGTTACCATGGGTGTAATAGTAACTCCATTTTTTGAGATCATAAGGTTATGGTATTTGAGGCTATGTTCAGTTCCACGCATCTTCCGAATTATAACACGTCTCTTAATCTCCAAACCGTCTATAATTGTTTCCAAAATAATTATTCCGTCTGCAACAAATTCTTCTATACTTAAACCTATCCTCTGCTTTCCAATGGGGGTCTCTGCAAGTAATAACGTTGTACAATCCATTTCCCGTGTAATCCTACCCAGTATCGTATGAAGAATGATTCTTACATCTATATCGTTTTTAAACGCTTGAGCCATCGCCGTAAAGGAATCGATAACAAGTCTTTCCGCTCTAAATGAATGTATCTCCCCAACAATAGTTTCTAATGTTGTAAGGATACCTTCTTCTCTTATGGTTACTAAATCAAGAAATTTAAATCTGCCAGATTTTTCAAGACTTTCAAAATCAAAACCAAATCCAACCATATTTTCTAAGAAACTTTTACGGTTTTCCACAAAGGAAACGTAAAGTCCATTCTCGTTATGTTTGGTTGCTCCGTAATGTAAAAACTGGCTTGCAAGGGTAGTTTTACCTGAACCCGGTGAACCAGCAACAAGAATAAGACTTCCCTTTACAAATCCCCCTTGTATTAAACTATCTAAACCCGGAATACCAGTAGGTATTCTTTTCAAAATTTTCATTTTTTCTGGTTCCATAAATCTACTTCCCCCTTATGACAAATTCACAGTAAGGGTCTCCCCTTGCTCCACAACTTGTTTCTATACAGTTGACTTCTTCACCAAACAACATTGTAAAAATCCCAGCTAGACATCCTGCTATCAAATAACATTTTGGTGTTGAAGATTTGATTCCCCTCACCATTAGGGAATTTTTGATTCTTACAATTGCTTCCTTCCTACTTTTTGAATATTTTTTTAGGATGGTTTTTCCCCAACCCATCTCGGTAAAAAGTTTATTTAAAAAATTTAACACGGTTTTTTCAGTGTTTAGTTGGGTTTGACCATTTAATTTTACCAGAGTTTTTCCAGCATTTTTTCCGGCAACCATACAGATTATGCCTGCACCTGAACCAAACGTTTGTTCCATTCCTTCGTTTAGAGCTTGAAAAAAAGCTGGTTGAATTAAAACCCAGTCTTTACCTTTAAAAGTTAATCTACCGTCATCTAGATTAACCTGAAGTTGAAGATTTTTATTTTTCTCCATTCCAACCTTAACCCCGTTAGATTTTATGGGACGAAAAATTTTATCCAGAAAAGGTGAAAAATACCGTAGTCTATAAGCATTATTCATTGATTAGAATGTTTTGGGAGATAGGAATATAAACTGGTTTACCCTTTAAGTAAAAGGGAAAGTTGGTTTCTAAACCTGAAAGAACAAACAAAGAAATTTTGTTAAGGCTGATCTCCCTATGTGATGTTGTTGAACGAAAAGGAATAAACCCTTTTGAAGTTGAAGTTAAAGAAGCATTAGAATCCATAAGACAGTTACTATCAAAGTGGAAGTCTTTTGAAGAATTTTGTTTGGATGCAGAAGCTATAAACCGTCTTTCCAAAGTTGTTAAACTCCAAGAAGAATGGGTTCAACATAAATCTTCTCTTTTGTACTCAGACCCAGAAATGGTTGAATCTAAGATAGCTAAGTTAAACGTGGAATCTTTAGCTGAAATTTTTTTAAAAGCATGGCATCCTATCGTTGGATTGGAGAAACTTTCAGCAGAAAGATTAAAGGAAGCTCTAATGTATTGGAACAGTTTTTCTCCCAAAAAGTTTGATTTGGAAGAACTTTCTTTTAGGTCTGAAGAAGTCTCAGGTTTTACATCTAAGGAAGAATTGTTAAACCTAAAAATCTTAGTTAAGGAAGAATTTAACAGGATTTTGGAAGATTTTTGGAATGAACTTTTAAGAGAAACTAAAGGAAGAGAAAAAATTTCCTATTGGAACTTTGTTTTTGCTGAGAATTATGAAGAGTTTGTTTTAAGGGCTTATCTTACAAGTTTCCTTGTTAGTTATGGTTATGTTGACATTGAAACAAACCCCTTGGAAGAAGAGATTTTTATAGTTCCAAGGTCAAAACCTAAAAAACCGGAACTTCAAAAACGTTCTACTTCTTTGGTTGTTCCACTTAATTATTCAAGATGGGTAAGGTTGAAGGAGCAGAAACAAGTTGAGTGAAGAAAAGGCTTTGTATGCTCGTAAAGTAAAGAAAGCTGCAAGAATGTTATTTTTCCGTAGACATAGAAAACCTGGAGTAAAGGGTTGGGAATTAAAAAAAAGTCTGGGTAAAGGTTATCTTAAAATCATCAACCTGTTAGATGCCGAACTTAAGAAAATTGGATTAAAAATCAAGATTGTTTCTGAAGATGGTTTAGAAGATAAACTTTCTGAAGACCAGTTGGAGAAAGCTTGGTTTTTTGTGACCACAAGTGAAACTTTAACGGTTTCTGATGCTGTTGCTTCAGGTTGGAGAATAGATGATTTAGCTGTACTTGCGGTAACCCTTGCTTACCTAAACTCAAGACATGGAAAGGCTTCACGGAATGATGTTGAAAAATTCTTAAAGGAAAAGTTTCCCCACTGGAAAATAAGTTACAACATCGACCGATTCGTAAAAATGGGGTATTTAGCCCAAGATGAGAACGAAGTTCTTCATGTTGGATGGAGAACTAAAGCTGAAGTTGACCAGAAAACATTGATGGAGCTTATCCTAACCTAAAAATTTTAAGTTAGGTTTCCTTTTTCCAGACTTCCACAACTCTAACAATTTGAACAGTCCAAACATTTTCTTCTTTTTCCAATGTTTGTTGAATCTTCCTTAATTCTTCTTCGATTTGAACCTCAACTCTTACCAGAATGTCATATGCTCCATAAATCTCATAGACTTCCTTTACATTCTTGTAGTTTTCAAGTTTTTTTATGATATCTTGGTCTGTTCCAGCCTTCACGGTTAA
Source organism: uncultured Candidatus Bathyarchaeia archaeon (assembly GCA_964573765.1). Lineage (GTDB taxonomy): Archaea > Thermoproteota > Bathyarchaeia > Hecatellales > Hecatellaceae > CAZNLG01. Next base: position 5,641 of record CAZNLG010000047.1, read on the forward strand.
AAGTATAAAGGCTGTAATCATGTTTTTCAAATCCAATTCTTAGGTTGTTACGGTATACTTTTCAATAACGATCATCGTGATGGAAGACCTAACTTTCTCAAGCTTTCTAAGTTTTAAGTCTATAGTCTCTTTTATCTTCTCTAATGAATCTGCTTCAACTTTAACCAGTAGGTCATAAACTCCGTAGATTCCGTAGATCTCTTTAACGTTTTCAAAAGTTTTTAGTTTTTCTAGTACTTCTTCTTCAGACCCAGGTTGAATGTTTACCAGAACAAAAGCTGTGGTCATTTTAAACAACTTGGTTAACTTTTGATATTTAAGCAATAGAGCGAATTTAAATAAAAATCTTATGGATTAGTTTTATGGAGAAGATGTCAAGGGTTTAATTTAAAAACATCATCGTAGCTTTTTATTTTTAGGCTAAGGTGCTCTGTATGTCTAGAAAGAAGTCAAAAATCAGTGCGGACATTTTTGATGCAGTCTCAGCTCCAACACGAATTCAGACCTTACGGTTGCTTGCAACAAGAGGACCCCTAACCTACAGTGAAATAATGGAAATGCTCAACTTTGAACCTACAAAGGATGCTGGAAAATTTGTTTACCATCTTAAGAATCTAATAAATGTTGGACTCGTAAGTTTCGATAAATCCATTAAAAAGTATAAAATAACCGACCTTGGATTGATGGTTGTAAATTTTTCTCAGGACTTGGAAGAGTATGCGTTAAAAAAAGCTGGTAAAATGCTTGTTAGAACTTCAAGGTATACCATAGAAGAATTTGACAGAAGTCGAATTGCAGAATCTCTTATGGAAGAAGCAGGACTTCCTCAAGATTTAGCTAACAAGATTTCTTCCGAAGTTGAAGAAAGACTTCTAAAACTTCCCATAAGATACTTGACAGCCCCTCTGATTAGAGAGTTTGTGAATGCTATCTTAGTAGAAAGTGGTTTGGAAGATTATAGACATAAACTAACAAGGTTGGGTATGCCTGTTCATGATGTTAAAAAAACGGTTGAAGAAGCTTCACAAAAACATTTTAACGTAAATTTTATTCGTTCTAAAGCTGGAAGAAGAGTTATCACTGAGTATATGCTTCTTAATAATCTTCCAAGAGAAGTCGCTGATGCACATCTTTCAGGTCAAATTCACATTCATAATCCTGGCTTTTGGGTTTTAACACCTTCAACGATCTACCATGACCTAAGAATGCTTTTTTCAGGAACTCTTAAAACCCAACATGTAAACCCTTATGTAACACCAGTATCCCCACCAAAAAACCTTGTTGATGCAGTTATGCTTACATCTCTCTTAACCAAATTTTTTGAAGGTGAAATTTCTGAAGAACAAAAACTGGATTATTTTAACGTTTTTTTGGCTCCTTTTGTTGTAAAAAGAACCGATGAAGAAGTCAAACGAATTTTAAAAAATTTCTTGGTCGGAGTTAACCCAATTGGTTTTGAAAATTTAGGGGGAGTAAGTCTTAGTGTTGAAGTGACTGTCCCCCAACATCTTAAAAAGGTAGTTGCAGTAAAACCTGAAGAAACTGGTAAAGAAAAAAACTGTTATGAAGATTATGAAGAAGAAGCTCGAAAAGTTTTAAGCTTACTTTTAGATGCATTCTTAGAGTTGAGTAATAAAAAACCATTGTTTAATCCAAGAATAATCCTAAACTTCAGACCAGACTGTTTAACGGGGAAATATGATGAAATTCTACTAAAAGCTCATAAACTAGCTTCAGCTTATGGAACTCTTTTCATTGCTAATCTAACTAGGGAATCGGAAACCGTTTCAAGTTACATGGCAAACGGGGAAAAAGTTGAAGCAAATTGGAGTAAGGATTGGGAAATCGATACTTTAAGAGTTGGTAACCTTAACAAGGTTTCCCTAAACCTTCCCAGAGTAGCCTATGAAGCAAAAAAAGATGATGAAAAACTTTTTGAAGGTTTAGATAAAACTTTGGAGCTTGCTGTTAGGGCTTTGGAAATAAAAAGCATGGAAATCGGAGAACGTATGAGACAGGGTCTTCTACCAAATCTTTCAAGTCAAATAAAAAACGAATCCTACTTTAGATTAAACCATTCTTTTGGAACTATCAGTATTCTTGGTTTAAACGAAGCTGTTAAGTCTCATCTAGGTTATGAAGTTTATGAAGACCTTATGCCTCAACATTTTGCGATAAAACTTCTTGAACATCTGACTAACAGGGTTGAATCTTTCTCAAAAAAGCTTGGTCTAAGGTTAAGTGTTTCCCAAATCTCTGATGTTGAAGCTTCCCAAAAACTTGCCGAGTATGATGTTGAAAAGTATGGTTGGTCCACAGTGTATGTTCAAGGTGGAAAAGAACATCCTTATTACACATTTATCACACCAATTCCGGATGATTTAGAAATTTCCTTGGATGAAAAGTTTAGAATTGAAGAGAAGTTTCATCCCCTGTTTAACGGAGGACACTTTACCCAAATCCAACTTGAAGATGAAGTTTCGGCTGAGAAACTTTTAAAACAAACCAAACGGATTTGTGAAGAATACGGTATAGAATTTTTTGCTTACAGTCATATCCTGTCCTATTGTGGTTATTGTCAAAAAACGTTTAGAGGTTACCTAAAAAAATGTCCTGAATGTGGTTTGGCTGACATAACCATCTACGGGAGAGAAGCAACTAATTATCTACCGTTGGTATGGTGGACCCATAAAGGAAGAAAATCTTTACTTAAAAAGGCATGATAAACCGTCTAGTCTTAAGGGAAGTATTTTATCTTATTGGTAAAGATTTTGTAGAATTCTCCCGGGTATCTTGCTATACTTTTCTATACTTTTTTGTCAAAAAATTTAAATACAATCTAGCACTATGCAATCCTTGCAAACCCCAGGTTTTCTAACCAAAAACGAGTGAAAAAAATGAGTTCTCTTTACCGATTGTTGAACAAGAAAATGGACCTATCACCCAATGCTCTAAAGGTTTTGGAGAAAAGATACCTTAAAAAAGATGAGAACGGTTTAGTTATAGAAACACCCCAAGAAATGTTCCTAAGGGTAGCTTTAAACGTAGCTTCTGTTGATAAACTCTACGGTAAAACAGATGAAGAAGTGGAAAAAACAGCTGAAGAATTCTACAATTTAATGACAGACCTAGATTTTCTTCCAAACTCACCTACACTTATGAATGCTGGAAGGGAGCTTCAACAACTTTCAGCATGTTTTGTTTTACCTGT
>CAZNLG010000048.1:0-8772 GCA_964573765.1 uncultured Candidatus Bathyarchaeia archaeon
AAGTAAATGTTCCAATTGTTTTCTACATTCTTCATATCTTTCCTGACTCCAGTTTACAGAAGCATCATCCATCTTGTTTATTGCAACAACAATCTGGTTTACACCTAAGGTTCGTAGAAGGAATGCATGTTCTCTTGTTTGACCTCCAGCTTCAATTCCAGCTTCAAATTCTCCTTTTCTTGCCGATGAAACTAAAATTGCACAGTCAGCTTGGCTGGCTCCGGTAATCATGTTCTTGATAAAGTCTCTATGTCCAGGTGCATCGATTATGGTAAAGGTATATTTTTCAGTTTCAAATTTCCAGTAGGATAAATCTATGGTTAATCCTCTTTCACGTTCTTCTTTTAGTTTATCCATAACCCATGCAAATTTAAAAGTTTCACCAGCACCAAATTTCTCTGAAGCTTCAGCATATTCCCTGATTATTCTTTCATCTACAATACCCTTTAAGTAGAGTATATGTCCCATACAGGTTGATTTTCCATGGTCTACATGTCCTACAACAACGATGTTTAGGTGTGGTTTTTCAGACAAATTTTACCCTCCATCTGTTCATTTTTCAGGTGACCTCTAAATATTACAGGTAACTGCAATCATCTAAGATTTGGTATTCCACATATAAAGTTTTTTATTTTTTCCACGTGGAACAAGTAATCTTGCATCCATTACGTTCCTTTTAAGTTTTTCTCCCAACTCCCAAAATTGTTAACAATAAGGTAGAGCGGCTTCAAGAAGACATTTAAACTATGTACCTTATTGAAGTCATCCGTCTAACATACTGGGAAGCTTCTTCAAGGATTTGTCGAGCTTCAAGAGACATAAACTCGATGGAACCTTCCAAGTCTTCTAGGTCCTTCAATAAATCAACTAACCTAAGTAACAACTCAAAATTTCTTCTTTCATCCAAATCCAAGTTATCCAAGTCTTCAACTATCATGGTAAATCCCTTAATTATACTTTGTTCCAAATAAGGATTATTATGCCTTAGTTTTGTCTCTGATGACTGTAACTTATTCTCTGCGTTTTTAGTAGGGGGACTTAAGGTGACATATTTGTGTTATCAGCTAGATAAACTTAGAATGTGTAGGGATTAAGCTTGGCTAACACTCTGATGGTAAAAAAGTTCTTGCTTTATTCCTTCTTTTAATCATTACCTGTTTTTTGATGAGATACTATGTAGGTTATGAAGCTGGTTATAGAAACGCAGAATCAAAAATCTTTACCAGAGTCAGAATTGGCTATCTGGTTGTTGATGTTCATCATACAGCATTTTTTGTAGCTTACTCAAAAGGTTGGTATGAAGATGAAGATATAAAACCTATACGTATGGAGTATTTTTATGTTTCCGAGAAACTTCTTCAAGAAAAACCAGAAATATAAAAATGTAGTAGAAAACCAAATTTTAAAAATCCTTACTTACCAATAGAGATAAATAACAGGTCTTCTGGAAGTATAAAAAAGGTGGTGTAGTTGACAACACCCCCTCCAAAAGGAATAAAAACCTTAGCTATCTGGATTGTTGTGATTCTTATAGTTGCAGCTGTTGCAGGGGTAGGAGGTTACTATATAGGACATTCGATAGGTTATGATGAAGGATACAAGAAAGGATATGAAACAGCCAAACCAGCAGGTCCAGTTCTGCCTGAAAAAATTAAGATAGGTTCCCTTATGGCTCTTAGTGGTTTCCTAGGACCTATGGGTCAAAAAATAAAACTTGGAGTTGAACTTGCAGTAAAAGAAATCAATGAACATGGTGGAATAAATGGACGACCTGTTGAGCTTATCATGGAAGATACAGGTACCAACCCCACACAAGCTCTTGAAGCCTTCAAAAAACTTGTTGAAGTTGATGGAGTTCAAGTTGTAATCGGTCCTATGGCTAGTGGAGAAGTTATGGCGATAGGTGATTATGCAAACGAAAGACATGTTGTCGTAATTTCTCCTTCTGCAACTTCTCCAGAGATAACTACAAAGTTCCCTGATGACTACCTGTTCAGAACTGTTGGTAGTGATGCATTACAAGGAAAAGCATTAGCAGAAATAATGTTGGAGAAAGGTTTTAACAAGATTGCAATCCTTGTACTAAACAACGCCTACGGTATCGGAATCGAAGAAAAAGCAAAAGAAGTTCTCGGAGATAAGGTTATACTTACAATTCGGTACGACCCCACAAAGATGGATTTCAGAACTGAACTTGACCAGATTAAAAACTCCGGGGCTGATGCTGTACTTTACGTTGGTTACTATGAAGATGGTAGGGTAATGTTTAGACAAGCCCTTGAAATGGGTTTGGATAACATTCAATGGGTTGCTGCTGAAGGTGTCTACGGTGAATCTATGTTTGAAGTTGAAGAAGCTGCGGAGTTTATGTCTAGAGCTGTCATGGGTACAAGACCTATAGCTCCCACCGGAATAAGAGGTTACCAAGTCTTTTCAGAAGCCTTCCAGAAAGAGTTTGGTGAGCCTCCTTCAATGTACGCTGACACAGCATATGATGCAACCATGCTTGCAGCTTTAGCAATAGCCTATGCTGGTGAATACAACGGTACAAAGATTAAGGATGCTTTAACATATGTTAGCCAATTCTATGTTGGTGCAACTGGGGAAAAAGTGTTTGACAAGAACGGAGATCAATTAACCCAGTTCTATGAGATATGGAAAGTTGAAAAAGTTAACGGAGAATACAAGTTTGTGGCGATAGGAACATGGCCAAAAACACTTTAACACCTACCCTATATTTTTTTGGGAGTAAACAATGATAAATTGGGGTCAGGTTTTATTTAACTCAGCCGTAACAGGTAGTCTTTACTTACTTGCTGCTGTGGGTTTAACCTTAACCTATGGGTTGTCAAAGTTTCCAAATTTTGCTCATGCTGAGTTTATGGCTTTTGGTGCATATGCTGGCTATGTTGTAGCTGAAGAGCTTCATCTTGGTTTTCAGTTATCTTTTCTTGTAGCTTTTCTGGCTACAGCAGTTCTGGGAGCAGCTTCCTATTTGCTTGTTTTTAGACCTCTTTCCCGTAGGGGGGCTTCAATCATACATTTGATGGTTGCATCGATAGGTCTTGGTTTTTTTGTAAGGCATGCTCTCCAACAAATTTGGGGTGGTGCTCCGTTAACTTTCACGGTTTCATGGAGCTGTTTTGATGTAGGACCTGTAAGGATAACCACTCTTTGGTTATCTTTGATAGGAGCTGCTTTATTGATGTCTGTGGTTATGCATCTTATACTTACAAAAACAAAAGTTGGAAAAGCAATTAGAGCTTCTTCCAGCAATCCGGAATTAGCATTGGCTTCAGGTATTGATGTGGAAAAGATAGCTTTGATAACTTGGATGGTTGGAGCTGCTTTAGCTGGAGTTGGAGGTTTATTTAGAGCTGCAGATACAAGGTTGGTTCCCCTGCTTGGATGGGAAATTTTGTTACCAGCTTTTGCTGTTGTAATTTTGGGGGGAATAGGAAGTTTTTATGGTGCTTTGATAGCAGCCTATATTTTAGGTTTAGCTGAAAATCTAGGAGTAGTTTTACTGGTTTCACTTAAACTTTCAACAGATTATCGTTTAGCCATAGCCTTTCTTATCCTAATCTTAACTTTAATCTTTAAGCCTTCTGGTTTTGGAAAACTTTTTGGTGAAGGGATCAAACCTGTCTGACCCTTTAATCTATGTCTTAGACATGGTTGTGTTTGTAGGTATTTTTTCCATACTGGCTATTAGCTTAAATCTTGAATATGGGTTTACAGGTTTAGCTAACTTTGGTAAGGTAGCTTTTTTCATGGTTGGAGCTTACACTTCTTCGATAGCTGCAAACATGGGAGTTCCTTATTTTGTATGTATAGTTTTAGCTACAACACTCGCTGGATTTGTAGGTCTTTTAGTATCCCTTCCTGCTCTTAAACTAAGAGCTGATTATTTGGCTATAGTAACCTTAGCTTTTGGAGAAATATTGAGATTCATATTTAAAAATGAAAGCTGGATTGCTGGTGGTGTAAGAGGAACAACCGTTCCATCTGCTTTTCTTTTTGTTAACCTACCCATCCGAACCATGATGACTGTACAGATCATACTTGTTTATTCCGTGTTGTTGGTCTGTTATATTGTTGCTCAAATGTTGGTTAACTCACCCTACGGAAGAGTTATGAGGTCCATAAGGGAAGATGAGTTAGCTGCACAAGTACTTGGGAAAGATGTTTTCAAATATAAAGCTCAAACATTTACGGTTGGTTCTGCTATGGCAGGTGCTGCTGGTAGCCTTTTTGCTCAATACATGAGATTCATAGACCCTTATACCTTTGAACCATTTCTTACCTTTACCGTTTGGATGATGATCATCCTTGGAGGTCCTGCCAACAACCTTGGTGTTATTGTTGGTGCTTTTATTGTTCAAGTTCTTGAAAGAGGTGCAAGGATAGCAAAAGATTATTTACTGTTACCTATAGACCCTCATAACCTCCGAGTTATGTTAATTGGAATCCTCATAATCCTCATCCTATTGTATCGACCTCAAGGTATGTTTAAAGAAAGTAAAGTCAAAACGCCTGCTTTAGAGGTTGCAAAAAAATGGAAGAAATCCTCCTAGAAACAAGAAACCTAACAAAAAGTTTTGGCGGTTTAAAAGCAGTTAACAATGTAACGTTGACAGTTGGTAAAAACAGTATTACAGGACTCATAGGACCAAACGGAAGTGGAAAAACAACTTTGTTTAACACCATCACCGGAGTTTATTCTCCAGACCATGGAGAAGTCTATTTTGAAGGTAAACGTATAGACAAACTTAGTCCACATCAAATTTACGCAAAAGGTTTAGTCAGAACTTTTCAAACCCCAAGACTTTTCCAAAAACTTACGGTTTTAGATAACATGATGGTTGCTTCCCGAAACCATGTTGGAGATAGTTTCTTAAATGTTTTCTTGAAAAGACGTAGCTGGGGTGAACAGGAAGCAAAACTAGCCGAAAGAGCTCTTGAAATATTAGAGTTACTTGAGTTGGATGACCAAAAAGATACTCCTGCCAGTGAACTATCCGGTGGTCAAATGAAACTTTTAGAGTTGGGTAGAGCCCTTATGACTGAACCTAAGATGATGCTTCTTGATGAACCAGCTGCAGGAGTAAATCCAACTCTTGCAAGGAGAATATTCGAAAAGATTAGACAACTTAGGGATGAGCTTTCCTTAACATTTTTTACCATTGAACATAGAATTGAAATTTTACTTGAACATGCTGATTGGATTTATGTTATGCACAACGGTTCCATAGTAGCTGAAGGAACACCTGATGAAGTCGTAAACAATAAAGTTGTTGTGGATGTTTATCTTGGTGAAGCATGATGACCGCCATTCTTAAAGCCTTAAACATAGTTGCAGGCTACGGAAAACTTATTGTTGTTAGAAACGTAACTGTAGAAGTTGGAAAAAACGAAGTTGTAGTGATAGTTGGGCCAAATGGAAGTGGAAAATCAACTCTTCAAAAAAGTATCTTAGGTTTTTCAAAAATTTTTAGTGGAAAGGTCATCTATGATGGTAAGGATATAACCGGTATAAGAGCCGACCATGCAGTTAAGATGGGAATTGGATACGTACCACAAATCAACAATGTTTTTACAAACCTTACAGTTGAAGAAAACTTAGAGATAGGAGCCTATCTAAAAAACGACAAAAACCTAGTAAAAGCCAACATCGAAGAAGTATACGATATGTTTCCAACTTTAAGAGCACATAGACATGAAAGAGCCAGTAATCTTAGTGGTGGAGAAAGACAGATGCTTGCATTAGCCAGAGCTATGGTATACAAACCAAAAATTCTACTGTTTGATGAACCTACTTCTTCTCTCTCACCAAAGATCGCTTCACAAGTTCTTTCTCATGTAAGAGAAGTTTGTGATTTTGGTGTACCTGTTTTAATGGCGGAGCAAAATGCTAGAAAAGGACTTGCTATTTCTGATAGAGGCTACATTCTTGTGGATGGAAGTTGTGTTAAGGAAGGTTTAGCTAAAGAAATATTAAACGATGAAAAAATAGGTCGTTTATATCTTGGATTAAAAACCTAAGGTAAGATTAACCTTTAACACATCCTAAAGGTGTTAACCTAACAAGTTTTGTGGCTATTCCAACCTGATGGGAAACTTCAGCAACACGGTCCACATCTTTATAGGCTTCAGGTGCTTCTTCCGCAAGCACAACAGCACTTGCAGCCCTCACTAAAATACCTCGTCCTTCAAGCTTTCTTTTAACTTCATGACCTCCAAAACGTTTTGTTGCAGCAGCACGACTCATGTATCTTCCAGCACCATGAGCTGTTGAACCAAAACTTACTTCCATAGCCTTCTTACTTCCAAGCAAAATCCAAGAACTTGTACCCATGGTTCCAGCGATAAGAACAGGCTGTCCAATTTCTCTGTATTTTTTTGGTAATTCTGGATGTCCTGGTGGGAATGCTCTTGTTGCACCTTTTCGGTGAACCCAAACCTTTTTTATTTTACCCGTTTCATCTACGATGTGTTCTTCCACCTTACATATGTTGTGGGCCACATCATAAACAAGTTCTAATCCAAGTTTATCTGCAGATTGACCAAAAACATCTTCAAAAGCTTGACGAACCCAATGGGTTATACATTGTCTGTTTGTAAAAGCATAGTTTACAGCAGTAGCCATCGCCTTAAAATAGTCTTCTGCTTCAGGAGTTTTACCATAAGTACATGCTAACTCCCTATCTGGAATTCGAATTCCATATTTACGAACAGCCCTTTCCATAACACGTAAATAATCAGAACAAACTTGATGACCAAAACCTCTGGAACCAGTATGAATCATAACCGTAATTTGGCCTTCTTCTGTAATCCCAAGCATTTTTGCTTTTGCAGGGTCATAAATTTTATCTACCCGTTGAATTTCAAGAAAGTGATTTCCACTACCCAAGGAACCAAATTGTGGAGCCCCTCTGCTTTTGGCCGTTACTGAAACTTTTGAAGGGTCTGCTTCTTCCATACATCCTCTTTCTTCACATACTTCTAAGTCTTCACTCCAACCATAACCTTTTTTGATAGCCCAGTTTACTCCTTCCACCAAAGGTCTATCTAATTCTTGTGGAGAAAGTCTAATTCTACCTTTACTTCCAAGACCTGAAGGAACAAGTCTAAAAATAACTTCAAGCAAATTTGCTAATTTCGGTTTTACATCTGCTTCCGTAAGATTACTCCTCAGTAAACGGACACCACAGTTTATATCATAACCCACACCACCTGGACTTATAACACCTTCTTCATAATCTGTTGCAGCAACACCTCCTATCGGAAAACCGTAACCTTCATGTCCATCTGGCATTGTTAAAGAATGTCTATAGATTCCTGGTAGAGAAGCTACATTAGCACATTGTTCAAGTGTTCTATCTGTTTTCATTTTTTCCAGTAAAAAGCTGTCAGCATAAACTATTCCATGTACACGCATGTCAGGTCTGTATTTTGGTATCTCCCATGTATATTCGTTAATTTTTTTAAGTGGGACTTCAGGCAATTTTAAACCTCCACTGTTTCAAACATTAAGCAGTCTTAATATGAGATCAATAAAGCTTGAAATAAAGCTATCTAAAATTTTCCTCCACCATTAAGACTTTTTTTGTCATTAACTTTGTTTGATGGATTAAAGTTTCATTTTTTCATACATTTTTTCCAATGTCCATCGTATAGAGTTTTTTAAGGTTATTGCTCTTCGTTCATCCCGGTAGTTTCTTATGATGATTTCCTTCAAGATATCTCCATCTTGTAGAATCCTATAAGTTAAAATTTCATCTGGGGTTATTGTTCCTGATACAGCTTCATTCCTATCCTTAGAAACCATACCACTTAAAACTTTTCCAACTAAAAACTGGTGAAAAGGAGGTGTATTAACGTTAAATTTGATCGAATCTGAAGGAACAACCCTAATCTCCTTTTCTTCCACATAAATGTTACCCAAAAATGTTCCATCCGTAGCTCTTAAAGGAATTACCTGTTTGGTGGTTGGAGGTGGAGTAACTCTCTCTTCAATTGGTTGGGGTGTAGGTGCTTTTTGAGGTAAAGTTTCCGCTACTTTAAAGCTTTTTTCTGTTATCTGTTTTTCAACAAGCGACAAAAGATGTCGAAGATGTGTTAATTCACTTTCGTATTTTGCTATCTTCTTTTCAATTCTTTTCTTACTTTGAAGAAGCTTTTCTAACTCTTCCCTGTCGCTCAATGTCCCTTACCATCACCGACTAATGAAGATATATTCGTAAGGCTCCATTTAAAGAATTATACTTCCAAAATAACAGAGAAACCAAAAGTTTTTAGGTAAGAGAAGAAAGTAAGTTGTGTGTATCTGTTTTTTATGGGGGCATAAAAATGAAAACTTCAATTTTCCCCAAATTCTACAATCTCAGCCTAGAAGACAGACTTAAAATTGTCAGTGAGTTTGCAGGTCTCTCAACAGAAGAAGTTGAAACTCTTAAAAACACAGGTTCACTTCCACTTGAACTAGCTGATAGAATGATTGAAAACGTGGTAGGTGTTCTTCATGTTCCGTTAGGTATAGCTGTAAACTTCATCATAAACGGTAAACCTTACCTGATACCCATGGCCATAGAAGAACCTTCTGTTGTTGCTGCTGCAAGTCATGCTGCAAAATTAGCATCCGTAAAGGGTGGCTTTTTTACAACCAGCACCGAACCCATCATGATAGGACAAATTCAAGTTGTTAATGTTAAGGACCCCCACAGAGCTCGGGTAGATATCCTTCTGGAGAAAGAAAAAATCTTTAGAGAT
>CAZNLG010000049.1:0-8575 GCA_964573765.1 uncultured Candidatus Bathyarchaeia archaeon
AACCATAACTATTCTTTTAGTCAAGGAGAACCGGAATTTAAGGAAGCTGTTGCAGAATGGTATAAACGAAGGTTTAGAGTAGACCTAAACCCGGAAAGAGAAGTTGTGGCTTTAATAGGTTCTAAGGAAGGAATTGCAAATATTGTTAGGGCTTTTATCAACCCAGGAGATAAGGTTCTGGTTCCCAACCCAGCCTATCCGGTTTATGCTTATGGTGGAACAATTTTAAGTGATGGAATTCCTGTTCAGATGCCCTTACTCGAAGAAAACGAGTTTAAACCAAACATTGAATTTTTAGATTCCCAAAAAAACGTTAAAATGATGTTCTTAAATTATCCAAACAACCCAACAACTGGTATTGTCGACAAAAATTTTCTTAAACAGATAGTTGAAATTGCAAAAGAAAAAAACATGATTGTATGTTATGATAATGCTTACTCAGAAATATGTTTTGATGGATACAAAGCTCCAAGTATTCTTGAAATTGAAGGGGCAAAAGAAGTTGCTGTTGAGTTTCATTCTTGCTCTAAAACTTTCTGTATGACAGGAGACAGAATCGGGTTTGCTGTTGGAAACGAAAAACTCATAGAAGGTTTAGTTAAGGTTAAGTCTCAAATAGATTCAGGTCCACCAAAATACATTCAAAAAGCTGCTGTTAAAGCCTTAGAAAGTTACCCTGAAAACGGTGACCAACCAAAACATGTAAAAAAGTTAAACAAAATCTACAGGGAAAGAAGAGATGTTTTAGTTAAAGGATTGGAAAAACTTGGGATAAAATGTAAGAAACCAAAAGCAACCTTCTACATTTGGTCAAATGTTGGAATCAGCTCCATGGAGTTTACCAAAAAACTTTTGGAAGTTGGAGTTGTGGTAACACCTGGAATCGGTTTTGGTGAGTATGGAGAAAAATATGTAAGGTTTTCCTTAACAAGACCAAAAGAAGAGATAGAAGAAGCATGTGAAAGAATGAAAAAAATCTTCTAACAAACAAAACAACCTTACTATCCAGCTTAAAGAAGCTTAGTAAGTGGAACTATTGTTAAAGTTAAAATCATGTAATTAATACCTATCGAGATAAGTAACATTCCACATATTTTAAGGTTCTTCAGTCCGTTGGAAGTTTTTATAAACATCCTTATTTTTATGGAGAAAGTTCCAAACAAAAGTATCCAAACAGTTGTACCTAACCAGAAGCTTGTAATTACCACAAGAGCCATGTATAAAACCTTCATAAGAGCGGTGTATATTATAGCCATCCAGAGAGTTGGACAAATTGTTGCGATACCTGAAACCATCCTAGGAAGGCTGAGAAACTATCTTTACCGCTGGGTAGGTTTGAAGTTCAAGTAAACTCAAAAGGCTCCTAATCTGGATGAATTATCTTTCGGTATTGGCTTAGCCTTGTTTATTTTTCCTGTTGGTAGCTTATTCTAGAATGGTTGTTAATTCTTGGAGGTTGTTAAGTATGATGTCTGGTTTTTCCTTTGACAACGATTCTCGTGTAGCTACACCTCCAACTACAACGATGGTTTTAGCTCCAGCAGCTTTACCTGCTTGAACATCAGCTTCTGCATCACCAACAACAACACATTCGTTTGTTTTAACTCCTAAACGTTTTGCGCATTCTAGGATTCCATCGGGTGCTGGTTTTCTTTTAGGAACATCGTTAAACGTAACGATGGTGTCAACAAACGATTCAACATTAAACCTTTTTAGGTTTAATCTTACCAAATCAGCTGGTATGGTTTGACTGGTAACAATACCAACCAATATTTTCTTTTCTCGTAGAGTTTTAAGAACTTCTTTTGCTCCTTCAACCAAACGTGTATGTTCTGGATAAATCTTTATGTACTCATTTCTTATGCTAAAAATACAACGAACTATCAATGTTTTTCTGTTTTCAACATCTTTTGGAAGAACTTCATCCAGAATTTGTTCCAATGAAAAACCTTTACTTAAAAGTTGTCTAAGTCTTTCTTTTGGTTGAGGTTGAAAACCAAGTTTTTTAATCCTCGTTCATACGATAAAAAGTAAGTGTCAACAGAATCTACTAAGGTTCCATCCAAATCAAAGAGTATAGCTTTAACCTTCATTTTTCCTTTATAACTTAACTTTAGTTTGATGATAAAATGCTTCCCCTAGATTTTTCTTTTTTATGGTTTTGAGATCATATCAGAACATATATAAGCTTTTTTGTACAAAAATGTACATATAAACTCCAAAATTATCTCTGTAAAAGTAAAAAGAATTACAAATCAACAAAACCTAAAAAAGAAAAAGAGTTTGTTGGTTTTATAGGATTTGTCCAGCGACAAGTAAGGAGTATCTTGCTGCAACAGCACCTACAGCCACTAAGATAAAACATATGTACAGTATGATTATCCAAACTGAGAAGGGTAGTCCTAAACGTAGTTTCTCTAAGACGAAGATTATGAGTGGAAGTATCAAGCCTAGGAATATAAAGCCTCCCCAGAAGAACATGGAAACCATTGGGTTTGTAAAGACCACGGTGGCTCCGACAGTTCCACTTACAGAGTTTAGGTAAACGAATACTAAAACAAGCTCTATTATGATAAGGGCTGACATGCACGAACCTACTTTCTCAGGAATCTTGTGGATGAGTACCGTTCTACGTGCTTCTAGAAGGGCTGGAGTTAAACGTGGTACAAGAACACCTATGATTGGTATGGAGAGAGCTGAAAGCACCAAACCTGACAGTATTCCACTTACGGAGATGACCCACGGAAAGACTGGAGACGACCAGAATGGTTTACCCATAGCAAAACTTAACATTATACCCGGATAGATTGTCACCAGAAAACCCAAAACCATGTTTACTGCTCCACAGATTATTCTGACTACTAGGTTGACTAGGGTCTCTTTTCGGAAAAACCATAAAATAGCGTTTAACGTTGCTACGGCTATAAAGGCTACACGGAAAACCGTTCCAAGGGATATCATGGATTCTGGAAGATGGTTTATGACGTACAGAACGTTCATCGGTGCGACTGGTAATCTTCCAAGGTCAAGCATAACCGTGAGAAGACTTGCTAAACCAAGTAAAGGTGCTAGGTATGCTCCTGCTTCTGCTAAGGCATTATACTTGTCTTTACCTAAGATATGGACTGCACCACTTGTTATGGCTGCACCTCCAGCTGTACCTATCAAAAATAGGTCTAGGGCTGTAAGCCAACCCCAAACAACATGAACCATTCTTCTTTACACCTCCTTCTTTGAAGCCTTAACCTGAGCCTTTCTTCTTGCAAGCATTTTTACTCCAAAGTATCCTACCAATGAAATAATGAAAGCTGCAATCCCAACTTCACTGATAGACTTTAACAAGTCTGACTTGTAGGTTGAAATCGGCTCCTGAGGAACACTTGGGAATCCAAGCTTCTCAAAAGGTACATCCGAGACAAAAATCATGGAAGTACCTCCAGCTTCCTTCTCACCATAGATGTAGGGTGCACCAGAGTTGTGAGCTTTTTCCAAGATCTCATCTCTGTCTCCAAACTGAAGTGCCCCAGTTTGACAGTTTGCAACACATGCAGGAACCATTCCTTCATTAATTCTGTCCACACAGAAAATACATTTCCCTATGACCTTCTTTTCTTCATCAAAATGAGGTACATGCCAAGGACATGCTTCAACACAATACTTACATCCTATACATTTGCTTGGGTCATAGATTACAGGACCTTCTGGAAGTTTCTTGAGTGCTTGGGTTGGACATACGGAAACACATGTTGGTTCAAGACAATGCATACATCTAACCGAAGCCATCTTCCACTTAACGTTTCCAGATTCATCTTCTACTTCACTAAACTTAACATAACACCAAGTGTTTGCTGAAAAGCTAGTTGGGTTTGTGTATTCGTTTTCTGTGATCGTTGTTTCTTCAGCCGGAAGTTTGTTCCATACCTTACATGCAACCTGACAGGCCTTACATCCAATACATTTTCTTATGTCGATTAAGATGGCTTTAGGTTTTTTAAGACCAGATTTGGAAGTTTCTTCAGCCTTACTTATCAGGCTAGGTGAAGCTAGTAGGGTTGTTAAACCAAGTCCTGTTATCGTGGCTTTTAGAAAGTCTCTTCTAGAAATTTTTTCATTCAATTTTCTCACCTCAAGCCTTATAAACTCTTACACATACGTCAGACATACAAGCACCACCAGTTGGGTCTTTTCTGGCTAAAAGTTCATCTATGGTTTGGTCTGGAATCAGGTCTCCATCGTTTGCTCCACGACCATAACCATAGATAAGTCCCTTTGACCAGTGTCCAAATCCATGGGAAAGACAAACACAGTCTTTTCTTATTCCGTCAAAAAGTTTAGCTTTAACCTTAACCTTTCCGATTCTTGATTCAACCCAAACCCATTGAAGGTCACTTATACCCAATGCTTTAGCTGTTTCCGGATGGATTATTGCTGCATTTTCTGGATAGGCTTCCAAAAGATACGGGTTGTCGGTTGTTTTACCATGTCTATGGACTGGTGGTCTTGTTATGATAAGATACAATGGGTAGTCTGACGTTGGTTTGTCTCTTCGAGACTGCCAAGAAGGTAACGGGTCATAACCATACTTTTTGAATGTTTCACCATAAATCTGAATCTTTTTACCAGCCTTAGCCATGGATTCAAGTTTTGTAAGTGGTTTAAATTCTTCAGGTTTACTCCATAAGCCTTCTGTCGCCAACTCTTCAAACGATATACCCAATGCATTTTTCACGGAAGTTTCTATGTACTCAGTAGGTGTAAAGAAGGAACCGTCAGGTTTCTTAAAGTATTCGGGTGCTATCCGTTTTCCAAGTTCACAGAAGATAGTACCTGCACTCTTACATTCATACATTGGATTTATAACAGGTTGAGAAACAGAAACCTGTGGATACCATCCATTGTAGATTCTTACACTGTAACCTTTTCTTTCCCAGTAGGTACACTCTGGAAGAACTATATCAGCCATCTGAACAGATTCACTTGGTAAAACATCGATAGTAACTATAAACTCTAGTTGTTTAAGGGCTTCGACAAGTTTCTTTGGATTTGGGAACGAAAGAAGATTATACTTGTAGATGACCGCTGCTTTTACTTCATAAGGCTTCTTTTTTAGAATGTTATCCGCAAGAGTGGAAAAGATTCCTAGCTTAACCTTATCAAGTAATGGAAGTTTACTTCTTCCACAGATATCTTCTTTTACCGGTGGTTCTGGATAGGATGGTGGTGGAAAGACCTTGTCAAGGGATGGGAACTTTACATCCTTAGTAAAAAGCCAACCACCAACGTTATCGATACTTCCAACCAACGCATTTAAAATTATTATTGCATGTGCAAGCTTCCAACTGTTAGCATAGTTTGGTCCTGGTGGGTCTCTCTTATGAACAGGAATTACTGAAGGTTTTGTGGTTGCAAATTCTCTTGCTATTCTTCTAATTGTCTCGGCTGGAACTCCGGTTATTTCTGAAGCCCACTCTGGTGTATATTGGCTTGCCCAGCTTCTAATCTCATCTTCATGTTCCTTAAAGTTTGTGTATTTTTCAACATAATCCTTGTCATAAAGGTCTTCACTAAGGATGACGTTAATCATTGCTAATGCAAAAGCTAAATCTGTTCCAGGAACAATCTGAATCCATTCATCTGCCTGTGAAGACATAAGGGTTGTAAGTGGATTGATAACAACAACCTTTGCACCGTTTTCTCTTCCTTTAATAAAACGACGTGTGAGTGTAACTTTGGCTTTTGAAGGTTGGTCCCAACCAAAGCATAAGATATACTTTGAGTTTGGGAAGTCATAGGACCAAAGTTTTGCACCTATGGTAAACTTTTGCACAACAACATGGGTTATTATACATGTGTCATGATGGGTAATCTTGTTGGGTGAGCCTATGGCTTTTCTAAGTCTTTCACCGTAGGATGTGGGATTTGCAATGAATATTATGGATTGAGGTCCATAAGTTTCCTTGATTTCCTTTAACTTGTTTGCGGTTATATCTAATGCTTCATCCCAAGAAATTGTTACCCAACCAGGGTCTACATCAATATCCTTCTCAGAGTTTGTTCTTTTTAACGGATATTTTAACCTGTCAGGTGCGTAGGGTAAGTAGGAGCCAGCAATACCTTTAGCACACATTTTTCCTCCACTATGAAGGTCTTTAGGATTTCCTTCAACAAACTTGATCACGCCATCTTGAGTGTATGCTATTATACCACAGTTTGAATGGCATACTCCACAGGTAGTGTAAAATTTTTCCATTATCGTTGGTTTAGGCCATTCTATGGAAGATTGAAGTTTTAATGCATTTAAAACAATGTCTTCTTTTCTACCCAACAAACCTACAAAAGCAGCAGAAACAGCAGCCATTTTAAGAAATTCACGTCTGGATGTTTCCCCCATATTAAACACCCTAGTTAGGATTAATCCAAACTATTTTGAGCTTTTGTTTAAAAATTTTACCATACAACAAACCATATTCCGATAATTTTGGTAGGAGTTAAAATTTAATAAACAACGGGAAACACAAGGTTAAACTGAAAACTTTTCAAAAAAGTTGGAGGTTAGCAAGGTTTCCACCCCGAACATAGAAGAAATGTTAAACATCACAACATACAGGAATAACATTTATGGTTTCTTAGCTGTATGTCTATTCAACCCGGCTGGAAAGTTGGAGAAAAAATTCTTAGAGAAAAAACAGTTATGGTTAGGATGGTTTTGGATTCCTTAGACAAACTTTCAAAAACTTCCTTCTTTGAACCTATTGATTGTCTAAACCAACTGTTAAACGAAGAGATAGATGATTTAAAACTAAAAGTCGAATACACAAAACTTTTCATTACATCCTATCCAAAAGTTCCATGTCCACCCTATGAATCAGTTTACAGAACAGAAGATAGATTGACTATGAGGGAAAGCACCTTAGATGTACTTAGATTCTACAATAGGTTTAAGCTAAACTTATCAGAAGAATTTAAGGAACCTCCAGACCATGTGGCTGTTGAACTGGAATTTATGTATTTCTTAACTTCTGAAGAAGTTAAAGCTTGGAGAAAGGGAAATCAAACTGAAGCCTACAGATATTTAGAAGCTGAAGCTGAATTTTTATCCAACCATTTGATTAAATGGATACCAAACTTTTGTCGATGTGTAAAGGAGAATGGGAAAATTCTTTTTTACAAGTCAGTTACATGTTTTTTGGAAAAGTTTACCGAGATGGACCTGAAATTTATTCGTAAACTTTTAAATGTTTGAGGGCTTAAACCCCTATTAGTGATAAACAATGATTTTGGGACAAGAATGGATTATTCTTGTGGTTGTTGCTGTTATTCTACTCTTTGGTGCAAAAAAACTACCTGAACTTGCAAGAAGTATGGGTAGAGCAAGAGGGGAATTTGAAAGGGGAAAGATAGAAGTTGAAAAAGAATTAAAAGAAGCTGAACCATCAAAACCTGACAAAGAAACTCTTGTTAAAGTTGCTAGGGAACTAGGTGTAGAAACTGAAGGAAAGACGGAAGAAGAGATAAGAGAAGCGATAACAAGGAAAGTTGGATAAACTTTAAGTTCTGAACAGGATTTTATTTCAAAAAGGTATCTAAACACTTCCACTGTACGGAGATACTTCTTAGGATGGACTCAACAAAAGAAACTAAAACACCAATTTTGGAACATATCGAAGAACTTAGAGTTAGACTGATATACGTTATGGTCACAGTTGGGGTTATAGCACTTTTTTGTTTTATGTTTAACCTAAGAAAAACAGAACTTTCAGGTTTTCCTATCTACTATCCATACCCAGACATATTTAACAGTATAGCGGCTGTGGTCTTCAAAAAGCTTCAAGCAGACCTACTACCTGAAGGAGTGCAAATAATCCAAACGGCTCCAGCTCAAGCGTTACTAGCCCTACTCTATATCTCTCTTTTTCTTGGAGTTGTTTTTGGTATGCCTATGATTGTTTACCAAACCGTAAAATTTGTTGCACCAGCCCTCTATCCACATGAGAAAAAAATGATTTTAAGGATGATTCTACCTTCCACGGCTCTTTTTGTTAGTGGATGTATCTTTTCATATTACCTGTTAACCCCGTTTACACTGTACTTTCTCTATAGGTATGGGTTTGCCGCGGGAATTGTAACTTTTCTAACCATGGATGAATTCATATCTTTTGTTGTTCTTTTTACATCTGCTTTTGGTTTAGCCTTTCAACTACCGATCATAATGTTTCTGTTGTCAGAAGCAGAAGTAGTTGAACCGGAGTTTTGGAAGGAAAATTTTAGGATTGCTGTTTTTGTGATGTTTCTTTTTGGGGCAATCATAACTCCTGATGGTAGTGGTGTTACCATGTGTCTTGTTGCTTTACCGATGATCGGTTTGTATGCATTAGGATATTTTCTGATTCAAAATAGAAGGACAGCTAAACATAAAAAACAATTAATATTTACCAGCAAAAATGTATCTTAGTGTTAAATGGTGATGTAAAGTTTGGCTCAGATAATCGGCCAGGAATGGTTGATCCTTCTTTTTATTGCAATCGTACTACTTTTTGGTACGAAAAAACTACCTGAACTTGCAAGAAGTATAGGT
>CAZNLG010000050.1:0-8226 GCA_964573765.1 uncultured Candidatus Bathyarchaeia archaeon
AAACTACGTTTACGTTTGCTACTCCTGTTAAAACGTTTTCTTTCAGGTAACCTTCTCGGCAAAGACTTTTTTCCTTCCAAATCCCGTTTTGAGTTTAACTGGGCAAAGTGAAAAACAGCGAAAAGCTATCTTAGCACCTTGCCTTACAGTCAAACCCATAAAAGATTAGCTTCCGTTGGTATATAAGTTTATGGTAAAAGTTTAAAACAAAACTAATATTTTACGAATCTTTTTTTATGGTTGAAACAGATAAAGGGTTAACTTTTGGGATGAGTGAACAAGGAACGTTTGAAAAAAACTATTTTAGATGTAAATCATGTGGTTTTAAATTTCTCAACCCCATCGTCATATTCAAACATAGAAGTAAACTTAGTCCAGGTTACAAGGTTCCCGTAAAACCTGAAACACTTTTTGTGGAAGTTGAAGTTTGCCCAAAATGTTACAGTGACTACATAATTCCCGTTAAGAAGAGAAAAGTCTTTCGTTAAGCTTAATATCTTTTGGTTAAATTTTACTTTTTAATGTTTGAGTTGGTTTACGATGAAGTTACAGAAAATTTTGGAAAATGTTTATTTGGTTGACTTGGAACCTTCCATTGAAAATTTTGAGAAATTCATAGCTTCATACATAGTTTTAGGTGAAAAGGTAGCTATCATAGAAACTGGTCCAAGATGTTCTGTTGAAGGTATTTTGGAAGCTTTAGATAAGATTGGTGTGGGTTTAGAAGAAGTTGATTATGTTGCAGTTAGTCATATCCATTTGGACCATGCTGGTGGTGTGGGGACTCTACTAAAAAAACTTCCTAACGCAAAATTGGTTGTTCATGAGAAAGGTGTTTTTCATATGTCAAACCCTACCAAACTTTGGGAGAGTAGTAAACAAGTCTTGGGTTGGCTTGCTGAAAAATATGGGGAATTAGAACCTGTACCATCCGAGAAAATTCTGGTTGGGAAAGATGGTTTAAAAATCGACCTTGGAAAAAACATTAAAATTGATGTTTTGGAAACTCCAGGTCATGCTTCTCATCATTTAAGCTTTTTTAACCAAGAAGATGGGGTTTTGTTTGTTGGAGAAGTTGGGGGAATCTATTCCGAAGAATTTAACATAGTTAGACCTTCAACTCCCCCACCTAGTTTTGACCCTATTCAAAATTTTAGGTCGATAGATAGACTTGTAAACCTAAACCCTAAGATTTTATGTTATTCTCATTTTGGGGTTACAAAAGAAATTCAAAAACTATCCATCTATAAGGATAGGTTAAAGCTTTGGTTAAGGATTGTCGCCGAAGAATACAAACAAAAAAGTGTTGAAGAAATTTTTGAGAAGATTCTGGAAGAAGATAGGAACGTCAGACCTATTGCAAACTTATGGAGAGAAAGGTTTTTTATGTTAAACAGTGTTAAGGGTATGGTTTACTATCTGGAAAGGCATGGATTACCGTCTAGTTGGGATAAATGACACGGATTTATTAGGTGGAAAGTGGTAATTTAAGGGTAACCATGCGTTGGCAATATTATCATACAGTTTGGTTTACTTTATTGTTTGGATGGTTGATTCTTTACTCAAACAGGATGATTCTTTCTCCTATTCTTGTACCTTTAATGGAAGAGTTTCATCTTACCTATACGGAAGCAGGTTTTCTTTTTGCAGCTTATTTTTATGCGTATGTGATTATGATGCTTCCAGCAGGTTTTTTGGGTGACCGTGTTGGTAGAAAAAAGATTCTTTGTATAGGTACTGTTTGCTGGTCTTTTGCAACTTTTCTGATAGGTATAACCACAACTTTCTTCCAAATTTTCTTTCTTAGAGTTGTGATGGGTTTGGGTCAGGGAACCTATTTTGGAAATGACCGTCCCATCGTCTCTTCTTATACACCAAAAGAAAAGATGGGTGTAGGTCAAGGATTATCCATGATTGGTATGGGTGTTGGTTTAGCTTTAGGTGTTGCTTTAGGAGGTATTCTAGCTCAAACAATAGGTTGGAGAATGACTTTTTTTGTTATGGCTGTTCCGGCTTTTCTTTTTAGTTTTTTGGTTTGGAAGTTTTTAAGGGAACCTCCAAGAACTCATTTGGTTTCAGAAAAACCATCCTACAGTTTAGCTTTTAAAAGTAGGGATATCCTAATCTTAGCTTTGGTTAGTTTTCTTCTTTTTTATCCTTACTGGGTTTTTGCTACATGGTCTCCAAAAATGTTTTTGGAGCTGGGTTTAAAAGAGTTGGCTGAAGCTTCAACGTTTGCTTCTCTTGTAGGTTTTTCCTGTATACCGGGTCTTTTGATTTCAGGGGTTATGTCTGATAGGTTTGTTGGGAAAGGTTTTGGTAGAAAAATACCTGCAGCATTTTTTATTGGTATAACAAGCTTGTTTACAACCCTTTTAGGATATGAGTTGGAGATAATGGTTTCTGTTTTTGTTTTAGCTGTTTCATTGTTTTTGGGTATGATGTTTTTGTGGGGGATTTGGACTTTTCTTTACGCAATCATAGCTGATATAGTTCCCAGAGAAATCTATGGAACAGTTTTTGGTTTTGTAAATTCGGTTGGGTTTATCAACGCCATCATCGCACCTGTGGTTGCAGGATGGATCAGAGATGTAACAGGTTCGTTTGTTTGGGCATGTTATCTTGCAACCTTTTTACTTGTTATAGCTGTTGTTTTAACTTTGATGATACGTCCAGCTTTCAAAGCCAAACCAGAAATACCCATCAAGGTAAAGAAGGTTTCAAAACATTAAACTGATGGTATGTTTATTCTAGTGTTTATGGGGGTTAACGATTGAACTGGTTGGTTTTATCTTTACTTGTAATTTTTTGTTGGGGTTATGGTCTTTTCTTATCAAGCTTGCTTCAAACCAGCTTGGATGGTATCAAATTTTTGTTTTAAGTAACATCATCTACTTTATATTTACACTTGGAGTTTACCTTTACTTTAAACCTGAACTTACTGTTTCAAGTTTAGCTTTAACCTACATTGTTTTTGCTGGTTTAGCAGGTTCGTTGGGTACAATAACATTTTTCATGGCTCTTAAGGCTGGAAAAGCATCCATGGTTGTTCCTTTAACAGCCCTCTACCCAGCAGTAGCCGTAGTTTTATCGGTCCTGATTCTTCATGAATCTTTAACTTTTCAACAAGCTTTAGGGGTAACCTTAGCAATAATAGCAGTTATGCTTATTTCAACCTAACAATCAACGATAAACCAGTTTAGACTCGAATCTTTCTTTTAACTCAAGAAGTAGTTTGTCCAGTTCTTCTTCATTTAACCTAAATCCGTATCTTTCCAAAAGTTTTAAAAGTCTTGCTAAAACTCCTAAGTCAAATTTAACTTTGAGTTCCCTAAGTAACTTTTCAGCATAAACCCTATCATGAAAAGGTAAGGTTTCAACTTCAGCTTTAACCCTTGAAAACATCAACCAAACCAAAAAATAAAGAAGAAAATCAATTTTTACCACAAAAATCTGTGAAAAACCAGTAGGATTGAAAAACAGGTTTTTTAGTTTTCAATGTAAAGTTAAAGTTTTTGTTTTAGTAGTTGGTAATGTTTAAATCATGAAATATCCAACTTCAAACCAACTTAAAAAAGAAGAAAAAAACTTGGGAGAAGGAAAAATCTCGGTTGTTTATGATAGAGAATCTGACATTATGCATGTTTCCCTTCGTACACATGTAAAATCTGAAGTTAGAGAAGTAGAAGAAGGAATCTATGCAAGATACGATGTTAAAACTAAACAGTTAGTAGGATTTACCATAATAAACTTCCTAAAAAAATTTCCTGAACCAAAAGAAATAATGATTCCAATCCAACAAACAATTTAAACTTTCAAAAAATGATTTTAAAAAAGAAATTTTTTGACTTACCTTATGATTTCAGGCATGTATTTTCGGAGATATCCGTCTTCGATCCAATATTTTATCCAAAGAGCTATTCTTCCTTTTAGAATACGGTTACCATAAAAACCTACAGCATCAGTTTTCCCAAGACTTATCACTGTTGCTTCCGTTCTTGGAACGTATTCTACCTTCTTTTTATCACCGTACAATGCATCACCATAGATGTTTTTTGCTGCAAATTTACCTTGGTCTACGGCATGTCTTCCAATTTTCATGAGAGGCTGGTTTGTTTTTTTGTTTATAAATGTTACAGCATCTCCAGCACAATAAATGTTTTCCATCACATCTTCCTTAAAGATTGGTTGAAGATAGGAGTTTACTTCCAGAAAGCCTCGTTTATCCACATTTAAACCTGAATTTTTTATCACATCATGTGGTTGGAGGCCTCCACACCAAACAATCGTGTTTGAGTAGATTTGTTCTCCGTTCTTTAGTTTAACAAAGTCTTTTCCAACTTCAACAACAGGTTGTCCACATAGAATCTTGATACCCAATTTTTTGATGGCTTTTTCAGCATAACCGGCTATTTTTTCTGAAAGACCAGGAAGAATACGTTGCATTGCTTCCAACAAGATAAGTTCAACTTTGGATTGTTCTACTCCATATTTCTTGCAAAGATATTCAACATAATATTTTAGTTCGGTAACCAGTTCAATTCCTGTAGCTCCTCCACCACAAACCACAAACCTAAGCATTTTTTCCTGCTCTTCCTTGCTGTTTGTATTTCTTACGTTGAAAAACATTTTTGCCACATGTTCTGAAAGCTTTACCGCATGTTCAGCATCCTTAAAATCAAAACAATTTTCTTCTGCTCCAGGTATTCCATAAAAGTTTGTTTTACATCCTAAAGCAATCACCAAGTAATCATAGTCTATGGATTGTTTTGACGTGGTGATTTTCTTTTTTTCCGGTTCAATTTTAACGATTTCTTCTCTAAAGAATTCAGAATTTATTTTTCTGAAGAAGTCCTTAAAGGAAATTATGATTTCTTTTTCTCTAAGAGTTGTTGCAGCAACCCTATGAAGGTATGGAAGAAAACTAAAAAACCTGTTCTTATCCACTCCCACTATTTCAAGCTTATCTTTTGACAGATTGTATAGTTGAAGTGCAGTCTCTAAACCAGCTATTCCACATCCGGCTATGACTACACGTTTAACCATTCCTTACGGCACCTACCCATATCCATAATCCTATGTTTAATCTCTTCTTTAACCTTAGGAGGGTTTAAAATAATTTTTCTTCTCCGACAAAAACGGTACAAAAAATTTAGTTGTGGATGTGAATTTAACTGTTAAAGTTGAGATAAAATCTGGTTTAATGTTTCCTTAACCTTAACAATCTTTTGTTCTAGGTTTCTAAGTTTTTCTTCGGTTTCTTTTAGTTTTTCTTCAACTTTAGATGTTGTTTCTTTCACAACAGGTAACTCAAGCTTTACACCTTCTTTAACAAATTTCTCGTAGGTTTTTAGAACTAGTTCCCCAGCCTTAGTCTTCCCCTGAAGATGACTTCGAATCGTTGCTTCTGTTCTTCCAAGTTCATCAGCTATTTGTGGAACAGGAATCTTTGCTTTTTCTCTGGCTAAAGCTGAAGCTGCAACAGCTAAAGAATCTATCCATGTTAAACGTTCAGAAGGATTTCGTAACTCTTCTAAGACTTCAGGTCTGAAAAGTGTTCCTACAAGTAAAGCATATTCAAGTTTATGGATTTCTTCTCTACCAAGGGGTGTTAAAGATATTTCACTCAAAAATTTTTCACCCCCTACTTTTCAATTTCAACTTCTCTACGTTTTAAGGTTAAAACTTTTTGAGGATAGACTGTTATCCCCTTATCTGTGATGTCAAACGGATGACGACGCATTGAATGACTTGTACCCCTCATCTTCCAAACTATAAGGCTTCTGTAAAGGGAACCTTCAACTTCATCAAGGTCTAAACGGATGATTCCATCTGCAGCATGTTCAACACCAGGACCACCAAAACCACGTTCAGTTACACTTACCTGTGAAACAAGGATGGATGTGCTTCCAAGTCCGGAGAGAACCTTTTTAAGTTGCATGACAACATTTCTAGCCATCATAGGTTTTGTTATGTAAAGAGTGGTTACAGAATCTATTACTACACGTTCAGCTCCAATCTCACGAACAGCCATCCTAACAACATCGATTAAGCTTTGAGCATCATCAGGTGACCTAACAACAAATCTTTCTCTTTTTGCAGCTTCACCAACCCCACCAGTAAAAGCATCAACAACAACAAACTTTCCTTCAGCTTCAAAATGTTTAACTTCCCAACCAAACTGAGCCATGTTAACCCTAACCTGAACAGGATGTTCTTCCAAAGCAACAAAAACACAATTTTCACCTTTTATAAGACCTTCATACAAGAATTGTTGACCAAAAATAGATTTTCCAGTTCCAGGTCCACCAGCCAAAAGTACAATGTTTCTTTTTGGAATCCCACCGTTCAAAATTTTATCCATACCAGGAATACCTGTACTAATTCTTTCCAACTTTTACCTACCCCCCAACCTGACATAAGAACCCATAAAAACAACTAAAAACTGATACAGCTACATAGAAAACTATTTTTAAACAATAGTTTATAACATTTGTTCAATCAATGAAATTCTAAAACCTAAACCGACCTTTAAACAAAAACAAAGAAGATTTAAGGAAGAAAAACTATTCTTTGGTTGTTTTAATTCTAACCTTCATAGGTAACTTCAGAAAACTTGTGAGCTCTAATTCTTTCAGGCTCAGCCACCAACTTCTCAAGATTTCTTTTAAGTTTTTCAAACACATCTTCCAGACTTTCTTCAACCTTCCTTTTTCTACCTATGGGACTACAGAAGGATACAACTTCTCTGTAGAGGAAGGGATGAGTTATACCCAATTCTTTAACTTTTTCAACAGCGGTTCTTGTTACTTCATCAACTTCCAAGACCAATCGAGCCTTTTTCTCTCTTTCTTTGAAGGCTTCAGTTAAAGGTAAACTTAGGAACTTGTCAAGTCTTCTCAAAAGGGATTCATAGGCTGAACCAAAAAGCTTCTGGTTTTTCTCGTAGGCTACTCCCAATGTTATGTAGTAGGGATATTCTATCGAATCTAGGATTCTTGGGTCATCTTCACTTAAAGATTTGTCTTCTTCGAGATACATTCGGTAAACGTTTAAGGCTACGTAGGCTCTTTCCCTGAGAGACATCTGTTTCTCCACGTTTAACTCCATCAAGTCATGAGCATATCTTTCCGGAATCATTATACATGGTAGCTCTTTTAAACCAACTTCCCTAGCGGCAAGAAAACGATGTTGCCCATCGATTATTATTGGTTTTCCATCTTTCCATATGGCTATGACTGGTGTTGTAAAACCTATTTTTCTGATGGATTCTGCAAGTCTTTTCACATGAAACTGGGAGGGTTTCCTCTGAACTTCTATAACTGAAAGTTCTTCGATGGGAACAACTACAACTTCCTGTAAATAACCAAGTAAAGGTTCTTTTATTTCTCCAACCTTCTTCATAGGCCACCCCCCAACTCTCTAAATTATAGTTGACTTCATGGTTTCTTAAAAACAAGAAGGTTAAACCTGTTTTAAAGTTATAGTCTACCACCCATAAAAACACCCATGAAGCCTCAGAAAAACTAGAAGGGATATGGAAACAAGTTAAAACAAAAATATCAAAATAGCAACAGCTTGGCGCTCTAACACCAATAACAAAAGTTTTTAAGCCTATTTTTAGGAGGTTTAAACGTAAGGGAAACGTTTTAGTTTTCTCAGGTTCTTATTGACTTGTAGGTAGGTTTTTTAAGATGGTTGCAATTTTTTCTCGTTCATTTTTATTTAGTAAACCTTCACTGTAGGCTACATAATCAAAATATAGTTGAACACAGCTTGGAAGCAGCCATCTATCTTTATCCACATATTTGTAGCCGTACCGTGATGAGCTTCCTAATTTTTCTGAGGAAATTTTGTCTGGAGAATAGTTCAACCTGGAGACCAGTTTTTCGTTGAAACCATGTTTTTTTGCTATTTGGAGAAGCATCTTATGGACTCCTGCTCCATGTTGAGCCGCAGTCTTCTTTCTTTCCGCTATGAATGTTGGTATGCCTAGTTTTTTTGCTAAGGCTCTGTGTACATGTTTTCCTAGCTGATCTTTATCGGAAAACACTTTTAGTTGGGGTGCAACACTCATAGCTGTCTTTATGACGTCTATGTCCAGATAGGGATATCTAAGTTCAATATCAAACACTTGGGCAACCTTATTCTCTCTTGCTAAAGTTTCAACCTCTCCTCTAATAAGGTCTTCCCACATAGTTTCATGTAGTTTTGCGTAGCCCCATT
>CAZNLG010000051.1:0-5738 GCA_964573765.1 uncultured Candidatus Bathyarchaeia archaeon
GTCTTTCTTATTAACTTGGTTAGCTAAATTTTTGGTTTACCAAAAAAAAGGATAAGGAATGTTTTTTGGGATTCTACCAGATAATTCCAAGAAGACGTAATATTACAAGTATTCCTATCGCTGTCGTCATCAACACAGCAACAACACGAACTATTTTTTCACTAAAAGTTAAAGGTTCAAAAGACTGTTTTGATACTATCCTTTGAAAAGCACTTATCCCCAAAGCTAGGACACCAGACCACAAAGCACCAAACTGACAAGCCCATGTTATATCTCCTGCTTGTGGATTGGTGCTTTGGGGTCCCCCTAAAACCGATAGCTCTTTCCGCATAACCTTTTAACTCTAGATTGTTGATACCTAAAACTTCTGTAACAAAAGAACATCATAATTTATTGATGTAAATAAAATGGAGTAAAAGTGGTACATTTGTCTCGTATAAAATTTAAAAAGTTTAAAGATGTCTCCAGTAAAGAATATTCTCTAGACAAATTTTTAGATGATTTCAACAAATTGTCCAATTTCTTTCTCAGAAGCCTTCCTATAAACTAATTCTGCTGTAACAGCATCTTGAATTGCAAGCCCCGTCGAAGTAAAAACTGTTATCTCTTCTTGACTTGTTCTACCCGGTTTTAAACCTGCAACAATTTCACCTATCTCAGCCCAAATGTTTTGTTTTGTTATTATACCCTTTGCTAAAGGAACATTAATTTCTCCACTATGGGAAGCTTGGTCCCAGTCATCGATAACTATTTTTGCTCTTTTCAGGATAGCAGGGTCTAACTCTTGTTTACCAGGAGCATCCGCACCAATACAGTTAAAATGAACACCGGGATCCACCCAAGGGTCTAAAACTAAAGGTTTCCTAGAAGGGGTTGTTGTAACCACGATATCAGCTCCTTTAACAGCATCCTTAACCTTCTCAACACAAACCACATTAGCTATTTCGTTGGGATATTTTTGTTGGATTTCGGTGGCGAAGTTGTCTCTTGTTTCTTTTGTTCTACTCCAAACTCTGACTTCATCTAATTTACCGTAGAGGGTAAGAAGAGCCATGAGTTGGGTTTTTGCTTGGGTTCCAGCACCAATAAATCCTACGATTTTAGGGTTGTTTTTTGCCAGATATTTTGCTGCAATACCACCTGTTGCACCAGTTCTCATGTTGGTGATGGAAGTCCCACCCATGATGGCTATGGGTACACCATTTCTTGGGTTTATCAAAACAATCGTTGCCATAACTGTGGGAAGACCAAACTTTGCACGATTGTTGGGATGAACGTTGACTATTTTTACAGCAGAAATATCAAATTTTTCCAGATAGGAAGGCATAACTCGTAGGTCTCCGTTGTACCTTGCGTAGAAAAGGTATGGTTTTGCTGGCATCTGAACACGACCTAAACCCTTTTCCTTAAAAGCAGATTCAACAGCTTCCATAACTTCATCCATGGATAGAAGTTGCTCTACTTCTTTTTCGGATAACAGAAGAGTTTTCATAAGGTTTCACCGTGCATGTTGAACATCGACCAGTGTTAATAGTTTAATTCGGGTTATATGCATATAAACAATTCTTTACTAGGTTTTAGGGTTAAATGAGTCCCTTCCAATGAGCTTTAACAGATTCGTTTAAACAGTTTCAGAAAACTTGAAGCAACTTTTCTGGTTGAATATTTTTCAACATAACTTCTTACGGAGCGTAAAGTCTTTTTTACTCGTTTACTTTTTCTGAAGACTTCCATGATTAGTTGACCAAGTTCTATATGGTCTCCGTATTTTAATACTTCATTACGGAGTGGACGGAAAAAGTCTGAGTGTTTTGGAACCAAGAAAGGTTTTCCTGTACCCAACAGTTGAAATATTGTACTGGAAACAACGGCATAACGTCTGCTTTTAAATTTATGGAGGATAACGGCATCCGATGCAAAAACATATTCATCAAGCCGTTCCCAAGAGAGTACTTCTTCTTCCCTTACCATTATGTTAGGGTTTCCAGAATAAGTTTCAAGAATGTCGCTTGCTTCACCTTTCTTTACCAGTATAAGAAGGATGGTGTCTCTTAGTACATGGTCAGGTAGGTCTGGTAAGTAAGAAGTATATCCTCTTTGTGCAAAACAAAGTACAATTTTTTTGTCCAACGGTAAGTTTAACTTTTTTCTGCTGGTTTTTATGTTTCCTTTTCTCCAAGGTCCACATGGAAAAGGTATGTAGTAGGAGTTTTTGTAAACTTTTTTGATAAAACTTTGTCTTTCATCAAAATAAACCACGGCATCCCAATCAAATTGGTAAAACCAAGGCTCTTCTGGAAGATGGTTTTCATGGAGAACATGTATAACTGCTTTTGATTTTTTCTTTATGATTGGAAAAATCTTCACAAGATTTTCGACCGGAAGCATTCTTAGGTCTTGAACAACAAAGATGTCATAGTCGTTACTGATGATAGGTCTTGGGTCAAGATAATTTGTATTTGTGGAAGTACCAAAACATCTTACAACATAGTTTTCGTCTTTACCACTTGTAAAACCGTTTCCATGAAAGTCTTCTTTGATAAAGCTGAAAACTTTCAAATCATGACCCATTTTTATCCATTCTCTACCTATGAGTTCAGCATGGATGGCTACACCTGAATCTGTGTTCCATGCACTCATCATACCGATACGCAATAAACGGGTTTCCTCCCAAACCAACCTCTAGGTTACAGACTTTCAGTAAACGTAACCCTTAAATAAAAAACTTATCCTACTTAAGGATAGTTATTTTTTAGTTCATTAAATTGGATGTGTAAACAATAATCCTTAAACTTAAGGTTTTGGTGATGTCACTTGAAAGCCATAATTTTGGCTGGAGGTTTAGGACTTAGATTAAGACCCCTGACAGAGAACATTCCAAAGGTTCTTGTATCCTACAAGGGTAAACCTATAGCTCAATATCAGGTTGAATATTTAGCAAGTTATGGTGTAAAAGAGATCATTTTTGCTTGTGGTTATCGTTGGGAAAAAATCAAAGAATTTTTTAATGATGGTTCAAAGTTTGGTGTGGATATTTTCTATTCCGTTGAAGAAGAAAAACTTGGAACTGGTGGTGCAATAAAAAAGGCTATGGTAAACTTTCCTTCCGAAGAGTATCTGGTGTTTAACGGGGACATAATAACAAACCTAGATTTAAATGATTTTATAAAATCACATGAAGAAAAAAAAGTGGAAGTAACGATGTTACTTGTACCACTTCCATGCCCCTACGGTATAGTAGAAGTCTCGGAAGACGGTCTGGTTACCGAATTTAAGGAAAAACCAAAACTACCCCACTGGATAAATGGAGGACTATACTTCCTAAAGTCTTCCATAATGGAAAAACTTCCAGACAAGGGAGACATCGAAAAAGAAACCTTTCCAAAGGTTAGGATACATGGATACAGGTTTAACGGTTATTGGAAGGCGATAGACACCATAAAAGATTTATTGGAAGAATAAAAGAAGCTTAAAGATGGAAATGTTGAAAAGATATGAGAAGAACCCAATTTTAAAACCAATTAAGGACCATGCATGGGAATCGGAAAGAGTATTCAATTGTGCGGTGACCTATGAAAATGGGAAAATACACATAGTCTATCGTGCACAGGATGAAAATGGAGTATCACGGTTAGGGTATGCTTCCAGTACCGATGGATACAGTATAGAAGAAAGACTTGACAACCCGATTTTTGTACCATCAAACCATCGTGAAGCATTTGGATGTGAAGACCCAAGAATAACAAAAATCGGAAACGACTACTACATGTGTTACACAGCATATGGTAAAGTTCGAAGATGGAGAAAAATAGACAGTAAAACTAGGCTGGCTCAGGTTGGGATAACTTCGATTTCTGTTGAAGATTTTCTCAACAAAACATGGAACTGGAGAAAACGTGTTTATCCCTTTCCTGATGTTGACAGCAAAAACTGTGTTTTATTCCCCGAAAAATTTGGAGACAAATACGCTGTTTACCATAGAATCCCACCTCACATATGGATTGCATATTCAAACAATCTTGAAGACTGGTCTGAAAGCTACCATAAGATAGTTATGCGACCAGAAGAAAAATGGGAATGTAGAAAGATAGGTGCTGGTGCACCACCCATCAAAATCGATAAAGGTTGGCTTTTTGTTTATCATGGTGTCGATGAGAATTTTACTTACAGACTTGGAATTGCACTTATAGACCCAGAAAACCCGGAAAAAGTGTTAAAAAGTAAAAAACCAATCCTAGAACCAAAAGAAGACTATGAAAAAAACATTGTTTTTTCGTGTGGTGCGATAGTTTTAGATGGAAAGCTTTACGTGTACTATGGTGCTGATGACACTGTGATAGGAGTAGCTACAGCTGAAGTTTCAGAGCTTTTATCCATGTTTGAGAAGTAATTCCTTCCTGCTTCTCGTATGGATTTGTTTCCCTAACTGTCCTTTGGAATCTATCCACATTATTTCTATTTTATCGCCAATGAGTAGTTCTTGGAACAGTTGAATAAACTTTTCAGCTATCTTATCTGAAGAATTTTTTTCAACATATTCTTTGGCTTTTTGTTTTACTCTAGCTAGGTTTTCTGTTTCTTCAAAAACATCGATAAGCTTAGATTTAAGCTCAGTTAGGTCATTGGGGGAGTATTTTAAGACTTCTTGATTAAAGTTTTTGAATAATTGTACATCTGACACAACAATTGGACAACCGGAACCTAAACAAAGATGAACTGTACTAGATAAAATTGCTAGGTTTCTATCTTCTTCCCTGTCTTCTACATGCTTTACCAAAACATCCGCAGCATGTAGATAGGAGTAAAGTTTATCAAGTGGAGGGGCTTCCCACCTAACTTCGATTGGAAAATCATATTTGGTTTTTGCTTCATTAAAAAGTTTAAAACTTAAAGAATCAATGGTCAAGACCAACAGAAAAATTGGATAGTTTTTACTTAACTCATTAAGAATGGGAAGAATGGGTACGTTACGCCAGACACTGTAACCAAACACCAGTATGATTTTTCTGTCCAACGGTAGGTCCAATTTTATTCTTGAAGTTTTTTTATCACCTTCCAAGAAGGGATGACATGGAAAAGGTATCATATGTATTTTTTTGAGCGGAAAAGCTTTTACAAGAAAATTTTTGTATCGCTCGTCAAAATATACCACAGCATCCCAGTCAAATTCATAGAAGAGGGGATTGGAAGGTAAACGGCTTTCATGTATTACGAGTACGGTTTTTGATTTTTTTCTGACCTCAGGATAGATTTTAAGAAGTTCAGTCATCGGGAGAATTTCAAGGTTTTGTGCCACAAATATGTCAAAGCTAGTTTTAAGAAGAAGCTCCGTGTCTAACCAGTTCTCATGCCCCCAGAAGGAAGAACCCCAACATCTAACAACGTATGGTTCATCCTTTTGGAGGATGATTCCTTCAGACCTGTTGGAACCATCATGAGCAAACACTGTAAGTTTGTGTCCCTGTTTTACCCATTCCCTTCCAACAAGTTCTGCATGGGTTGACGGCCCTGAATTTGTGTTCCAAGGTGTGATCATACCTATCTTCATAAAACTTCACCATCCCTAATCTTCTCGATTTAACCAGATCATAAGTTCCGAAAAGGAGACTTAGACCCCAGATAGCATCGAAAATTTAGGCATCTAGATTGAAATAATCCCTAAACTTAAAGTTTTCTAAAAACTAAAAACGGAACATACATAAAACATAAAAGTTATGAAACTTATGAAACAGACGTTA